>DEWO01000152.1:14256-14854 GCA_002363695.1 Prevotella sp. UBA3208 | reverse complement strand
AGAACGATTACATCCCCGTGTTCTTTAATATCCACTTCAAGGACAAGGAGGGGCAGAAGGCTGTTCAGTCGCACATAGACTGGTTCCGTACCACGCATGTCGACTTTGTCAACGTCAAGTACGAGTATTTTCCTACAATACAGCCAGTGAAGAGTACCAAGGACTGGAAGAACGTCAAGCCCTTTGAGCCTGAGACCTGGGAGGAGCAGCTGAATGTCATCCGCGGACTGAAGCGTGAACTGGGACAGGAGGCACTTATCATTCCTACCGTGTTCTCTCCGCTGCGCGTGCTCATACAGACTGCAGGTGCACAGTTGTCAAGCGATCGTGAGGGGCGCCGTCGCGTCGTAGAACTCATCAAGCAGGACCCCAAGGCTATCAAACCCGCACTGGAGGCAGTCACCAGCAGTCTGCTGTATTATATTCGCGAGGCTCGCAAGGCCGGTGCTGACGGATTCTACATCTCAAGCCAGGGTGACGACGTGGAGGAGTTTGGCGGAGGCGTGTTTGTCGATGTCATCAAACCCTATGACAAACAGCTGAGTGACCTGGCGGCTCGGATTGCCCCTTACAACATCTTGCACATCTGCGAGAGCGG
>DEWO01000152.1:0-14125 GCA_002363695.1 Prevotella sp. UBA3208 | reverse complement strand
CACAACTGGCAGGGCGCAGGATTGTCGCTCAAGGATATCAGCCGGCTCTTTAACCGTCCGGTGCTGGGCGGACTCAACAATCGCAGCAAGGCACTTCGTGAGGGTACGTTGGAGGAACTGAAGGCCGAGGTGGATGAGATACTGAAAGACGCTCCCCAGAACTTCATCTTCGGTGCCGACGACTCTGTGCCCAATGATGTAGACCAGGAGAAACTGCGCAAGATAGTGGACTATATCCACACCTGGCGTCAGACACACAATAAGTAAGGACGCTTTGACGTTATAATAAGCAGAATGAAACAAACGCTGATTTGGATTGGCGCCCTTATCGTGGGCGCCATCCTTGGATTATTACAGACTGACTGGCTGAACCAGTTGACGGATTTTGTGGCTGTCGTCTATACCCGGCTGTTCCAGTTGCTGGCAGTGCCCACCATCGTACTGGCGGTAACCACTACGCTGGCGACAATGGGCAAGGGACAAGGCACGGGGCGCATCTTCCGGCATACCATCAGCTATACCCTGCTGACCACCACCGTGGCGGCTGTTGTGGGGCTGGTGCTCTATGTCGTGATAGCCCCTGGCAACTTGCCGGCCGATGCTGTCCATGTGGGACAGGAGGCGGTGGCCGATGCACCCCAGCTGTCGTATCGCAGTCACATCATCGGACTGGTACCCAACAATATTGTGCGCCCTTTCCTCGAAGGCAATGTGCTGTCGCTGCTTATCTTGGCCTTTGCCGGTGGCTTCGGGCTGTCGCGGATGCCTGAGTCTGACAACAAGGCAACGGTGCTCCGATTGCTGTCGGGACTGCAGGAACTGCTATTCCTGCTCATCCGCGGACTCATCTGGACACTGCCTGTGGGCATCGTGGCGTTTGCCGCCCAGTTGTCAGCCCAGCTGACGGCTGGTGTCGTGGCCGACTCGCTGGGTAAGTATGTCGCAGTGGTGCTGGGGGGTAACCTGTTGCAGTTCTTTGTGGTGCTGCCGCTGTTCCTGTTGCTGCGTGGACTGAATCCTGTCCGTACGTTGGGAAAGATGATGCCTGCCGTGTTGATGGCGCTGTTCTCGAAGAGCAGTGCCGCCACGCTGCCTGTCACCATCCAGAGTGCCGAAGAACGGCTGAAGGCCGACCCGAAGGTGGCCCGCTTCGTGCTGCCCATCTGTACGACCATCAACATGAACGGATGCGCAGCCTTCATTCTGGTGACGTCGCTGTTCGTGATGCAGCAGGGCGGTGTCGCTCTGACGTGGCTCACCATGCTGACATGGATTGTCATCAGCGTGCTGTCGGCCGTAGGCAATGCCGGCGTACCCATGGGGTGCTACTTCCTGACGCTGTCGCTCATGTCGGGCATTGGTGCTCCTGTGGCCGTCTTGGGCATCATCCTGCCCATCTATACCATTATTGATATGGTGGAGACCGCTGTTAACGTATGGTCAGACTCGTGCGTCTGTGCCATGACAGACCACGATTTGAAATAAATCTCATAAAAGTTTGGTGGGCTCGTTTTTTCTTCGTACCTTTGCAGCCGCTTTTTCGCATCGTGTGATGGTGAATTGAGCAAAGAACTTAATTTTAGAGTAACACATTTTATTAATTATGAAAGAGATTAGTGTAAACGGTCAGAAGCGCACCGACGTAGGCAAGAAGGCCTCTAAGCTGCTTCGTAAGGAGGGTCTGGTACCCTGCAATCTGTATGGTGAGAAGAAGGGTGAGAACGGTCTGCCCGAGGCTTTGGCTTTCACGGCATCTGCTGCTGAGCTGCGCAAGGTTGTCTATACCCCGCACGTATATGTTGTGAACCTGAACATCGACGGCGAGGAGCACAAGGCCATCATCAAGGAGCTGCAGTTCCACCCCACAACGGATGCACTGCTGCACGCTGACTTTTACGAGATTAACGAGACGAAGCCCATCACCGTAGGTCTGCCCGTCAATCTGACCGGTCATGCCCAGGGTGTTCGTGACGGTGGTCGTCTGAACCTGTCTATCCGCAAGATTAACGTCACTGCTCCCTACAAGAACATTCCTGAGAAGCTGGACATCGACGTTACCGAGCTGCAGCTGGGCAAGGCCATCAAGGTTGGTTCGCTGAGCTTCGAGGGTCTGGAGATTGCCACTCCGAAGGAGGTTATCGTTTGCTCTGTCAAGGCTACTCGTGCTTCTCGTTCTGCTGCTGCCGAGGCTGCCGCAGAGTAAGTGAATAGTGATCACTTATCACTTTTACCTGTAACCTTAAGAGAATGGACAAGTATTTAATTGTGGGTTTGGGTAATCCTGGCGACGAATACGCCGAGACCCGCCACAACACTGGTTGGATGGTATTGGACGCTTTTGCAAGGGCGTCCAATATCGTTTTTGAGGATAAGCGCTACGGCTTTGTCGGCGAGACGTCGCTGAAGGGCAGGCGGGTTTTTCTGCTCAAGCCTACCACGTTTATGAACCTCAGCGGCAATGCCGTGCGCTACTGGCTGAACAAGGAGAGCATCGACCAGCAGCGCCTGCTCGTGGTGAGCGACGACGTGGCGCTGCCCCTGGGTGCTTTCCGCCTGAAGGCGAACGGCTCGAATGGCGGACACAACGGGCTGGGCCACATCCAGCAGCTCATAGGGCAGCAGTATGCCCGTCTGCGTATGGGCATCGGCAACGACTATCCTGTTGGCTCGCAGATTGACCACGTGCTGGGCCGCTTCCCGGCTGAGGAACGCGAACATCTGCAACCCAGCATCGATATGGCAGTCGACATCATCAAGAGCTTCGTGCTGGCAGGCATTGACGTGACGATGAATCAGTATAACAAGTTTGGCAAGACACCGTTATGGCAGCAGAGGAAGGAAGATTGCAACGCCACACTCTCGAAGAGAGAAATCTAAATGTCGCTCGCATTGACAAGTGGCTATGGGCCGCGCGCATCTTCAAGACGCGCTCGATAGCCGCCGATGCCATCAAGAACGGCCGCGTCACCATACAGGGCGTCAACGTGAAGCCCTCGCGCATGGTGAAGGCCGGCGAGGTGGTCAGCGTCCGCAAGCCGCCCGTCACCTATTCGTTCAAGATTCTGAAGACGATTGAGCAGCGGGTGGGGGCGAAGCTGATTCCCGAGATTTACGAGAATGTGACCTCTGCCGACCAGTACGAGCTGCTGGAGATGAATCGCATCAGCGGCTTCGTGAACCGTCAGCGCGGCACGGGCCGGCCTACTAAGAAGGAGCGCCGTGCGCTGGACGAGTTTGTCGGTCCGGCCCTGGAGGGTGACTTCTTCGATGACGATGACTTTGACTTTACGGAGGACTAATTATGTTATTGGATATAGTACTTATAATAATAGGTGTAGCACTGGTGTTGTTCGGTGCTGACCGTCTGACGGAAGGTGCCTCGGCGCTGGCCCGTCGCATGAATGTGCCCGAAATCATTATCGGCCTGACCATCGTGGCTGCCGGAACGTCGGCCCCTGAGCTGTTTGTCAGCCTGGTGTCGGCCCTGAAGGGTACGCCCGACTTGGCTGTGGGTAACGTGGTAGGCTCGAACACCATGAACGCCATGCTCATCGTGGGCTGTGCGGCCATGGTGGCACCGATGACCATCAGCCGCTCGACGGTGAAGAAGGATATTCCCTTCTCTGTCGTGGCCTCGGTGTTGCTGATAGTGCTGGCGCTTGACAGCTTCCTCGGACGTGTGGACGGCATCATCCTGCTTGCAGGCTTCGCCGTCTTCATGGTCTACACGCTGATGCAGGCCAAGGCGGGCAGCGCGTCTGAGGTGCAGGCAGAGACGTCGCCCGTCTGGAAGAACATAGTCTATCTGCTGGGCGGTCTGCTGGGACTGGTGCTGGGCAGCAACCTGTTTGTCGACTCCGCCTCCAGCGTGGCTTATGCGCTGGACATCAGCGAGGGCGTGGTAGGTCTGACGGTGGTGGCCGGCGGCACGTCGCTGCCCGAGCTGGCCACGAGCGTCGTCGCAGCCCGCAAGGGTCAGTCGGCGATAGCCATCGGCAACGTCATCGGCTCCAACGTCTTCAACATCCTCATGATTCTGGGCCTGACGGCCACCATCTGTCCTATGGAGATAGAGGGCATCACCACCCTGGACATGGCCGTGATGTTCCTCTCGGTAGCCCTTGTGTGGCTTTTCTCCTTCACCCGCTTCACGGTCGAGCGCTGGGAGGGAGCCCTGCTCGTCGGGGGCTATCTGGCATACCTCTGCTGGCTGATAAGCAGCCTGTAGGAGTGGTCATATATATATAATAAGGTGTAAAACTTTTCCGCCGGGAGGCTCTGCTTTGAGCAGGGCGTCGCGGCGGAGTTTTTTTTGTGGCGTGTAGGGACTATTATGTTAAAAGTGAAACTTTTTCAACGCTTTTAACAATTTTTTTTTGTTAGCGCAAAAGTTCGTGCTTTTGCGGCCAGTTCTATACAAACGAGCAATTAATATTTTTAAATTAAAAGAAAGGATACAAGTATGAAAAAGCCAAGACGAACGTATGTTCAGCCGACCTCTGAGGTGGTTGAACTGCATGTGACGAACCAACTGTTGCAGGCCAGTGCCAGCGGCGGACTGGATTCTCCCAGTGATTACGATGGTGATACCGACCCGTTTGCAAATTCCTAATTCACCCAGTGTTTAACCCATTAACGACAAGAAGACAATGAAGACAACAAAGTTATTTCTGATGGCTGCACTGGCTCTGACATTTGCCGCCTGCAGCAACGACGACAACGACGCTGCCCAGCCCGCCAAGGGTGAGGGCATTGCCATCACTGCCAAGCTGGCTCCTAAGTCCGACGGAGCCGCCACCCGTGCAGTAGCCGAAGGTACCAACAAGATAACAGTCACCTGGGCTGTAGACGAGCAGATTGCCATCCTCTATACAGTAGGCAGCGAGAAGAAAGTGGCCGATGCCACGATTACGGCAGTGGATGGCGACGGCGCAGCCACCATTTCGTTCAGTGTAGCCGATGGCACCCCCGACAATACTGCCTGTACGCTGGTCTATCCAGCCTCGGCCGCCGACGGCACGACGGGCAACGTGAAGGATGCCGCCACGACGGACGGCCTGTAAAATATATTAGAATGTGGAAAAACAAAAAGCGGGAACCAAGGCCGACGGATGTCGGCGCGGCTTCCCGCAAATACTGAAGAACTGCTGGATTTACTTGTTCAGATAGTCCATGAGCTGTTGGGGCGTACCATTGTACTTTGTGTAAACCAGAGTCTCGCTGCCGTTGCTTACTGTCAGTCTGCTGCCGTTGATGGCGACGGTGCCACTGAGACCTTCCTCGAAGGTAATTCTGTTTCCGCTGAGCGTGTAGCGGTTGGAAACGGTATACGAGTTGAGCGAGTAGGTACCGCCCGTATGCCAGATTTCATACTGCGTGACGGTCGACTCGGTGAACACAAGCACCCAGTCGTCGTCAAGCGTGTACCACGTACCGATGAGCTCGGATTTCGATACCGATGGTGTGTCGTCATCGTCTGAGCCGCAGCCTGCAAACATCAACGGCATGGCCAGCAGCAAAAGGAATAAATACTTTTTCATTTTACGTTTTTTTTATAAGTTAACCAAAATATCACTGCTCGTTATGGAGGTGTTTTCAGACGCATAAACAATGTCAGACATGAAAATCTTACCACGCCTGTTCTTCGCATCAATATAAAAGAATGTTCCCTCCTTGCCCGTAGTAAAGAATTGGCCGACAGGGATATCGCCAACCTTTACCGTCTTGATGACACTGGAACTTGCATCCTTCGACTCTTTGAATATGATGGAAGCATCATACCAGTCAACACCTGACAGATTTTTCACTGTAATCATTGGACCGTCGTCATCATCTTTGCTGCATGACGAAAAACTACACATCAGAACAACAATCACCAACATTGTCAATAATTGAAGTAAATTTCTCTTTGTCATAAACCGTCAAATATTTTAAGTTACTACCTTTTCTTCAATAGCCGGCACTAACTTGATGACACAAGGAAAGCGCAGACTGTCTGCCATATCACGGACGGGTTTAGCACGACCCTAACAACTTTATGGAGCAGCCTGCGCTTGTGGCGCATGCTCCTCAAGTTGTTAGATGTTGCTCGCTTTCGCTTGTGAGGTGCTAATTCGTCCGTGAAAGATGAGCAGTGACCCTATTTTGGAATCACGGTTGCAAAGATACACAATTTCCGCTAATAATTGGCCAGAATGGACAAAAAAGTTTAAATCCTACGCGAAAATGGCTCCCCGGTGATACACCGTCCGTGGATTTTTCGTATATTCGCAATAGGTAAAGCCGAGATGAACGGTGACGGTTATGCGGATAACGAAATCCGGCCATGCGCATCGCTGAAAACAATGATGCGCATCATCGAGGCTAATCATGCGCATCATTAGATTGAATCATGCGCATCATCGAAGCAAATCATGCGCATCAATGGAAACAGGGGTGCTCATGGCGAGATAACGAACTGATTTATTAACCCTCAAAAAAACTGTAAGACTATGATTAGCTTGATTAAGAAGAAGGGTGTAAACCCGCAGACGAAAGAAGTGATTTACTTCCCGCAGTGGACGCGCGTGTCAACCATCCGTGAGACTCAGCTGGCCAAGCGAATGGCCCGCGGATCGACGTTCTCGGTGGGCGAGGTGAACGGCGTGTTCGCCGACTTTCCGCAGTCCATCATCGACGAACTGCTGAACGGCAATGCGGTGAACATCGGCGGCCTGGGCACGTTCAAGCTGAAGGTGAGCGGCAAGAGCCAGAAGGAGAAGAAGGACGTGACGACGGCCGGGGCCAAGATTAGCGTGGTCTTCGAACCCGCAGCCGAGCTGAACTCGCGCCTGAACGACGAGAAGGAGTTCCGCTTCGTCGAAGTCCCGACGGCCGAGGGCCAGCAGGACGCCGAGGGCGAGGAAACGCCCGACTCGGGTACAGACACCGGCACGACTGACCCGTCAACGGGCGGCGGCGGTTCGACCAACCCCGACCCAGACGGTGGCTCTAATTCGGACGAGTAAGTAGGCGGCCTTTCGCCGGAGGGTGAAAGCCCTCACGGAAGGAGGAGAGGAAACGCCCGCTGTGACAGCGCGCCAGTTTAATAGTTCAATGTTTTATAAAGACCTTGTAAGAAAGGGGAGGTGCCCGGCACGTGTTGTGCGGCACCTCCCCTCGTTTTTTTATTCGCTCAACGTCCCGGCACCGCTTACCGGATGTTGACCTGTATCTTCTTCAGGTCGCGGTCGGCACTGGACGAGCCTACCATCAACTCGTAGCGGCCGGGTACGACGCGCACGGTGTTGGTCTTGGCGTCCCAGCCCTCGAAGCGCTGGCGGGGCAGGTCTATGTCGACGGTCTTGCTCTGGCCGGCCTTCAGCGTGACACGCTGGTAGCCGCGCAGGGTCTTCAGCGGACCCTCGGTGTCGGCCTGACGGCGTATGTAGACCTGAACGACCTCGGTGCCGTCCTGACTGCCCGTATTCCTGACCGTCACGCGTACCTTATTATTTATATATACAGGCTTGCCGATGTCGAACGTGGTGTAGCTGAGTCCGTAGCCGAAGGGGTAGAGGGCCTGGCCGCGGAAGTAGCGGTAGGTGCGGTTCTGCATACGGTAGTCCAGGAAGTCGGGCAGGTCGTTGACGCTGCGATAGAACGTCATGGGCAGCTTGCCCGAGGGGTTGTACCGGCCAGTCAGCACCTCGGCGACAGCCTCGCCACCCCGTTCGCCGCCATACCACGCCTGGACGATGGCATCGCAGGTCTCCTCCTGTTCGGGCACCAGTGCCACGGCACCGCCGGAGCAGTTGACGAAGACCACGCGCTTGCCGGCATCGTGCAGCATCTTGAGCAGGTCGCGCTGCACTTGTGGCAGCTCGATGTCGGTGCGGTCGCCACCCTTGAAGCCCGGGTCGCTGACCTTCATCTCCTCACCCTCGACGCGCGGCGAGATGCCGCCGACGAAGACGACGGTCTCGGCACTGCCTATCTGGGCCAGCAGCTGCTCGCGGGTGGGGGTGAGCTTCTTGCAGACGTCGAACTGCATGGCTGCCATGCCGCCCTCCTGCACGTAGTCAATCTGGATGCGATAGCTGCCGCCCTTCTTGACCTTCAGTTCGGGCGTGGCCTCCTGAATGCGCTGGCGCACCTTCCAGATGTTGACCAGCGTGTCGCCGTTGACGATGACGCGCACCTTGTCGTCGGCACCGACGCGCAGATAGAGCGTCTCGTCCTCGGTAGGTATCAGCGTGCCGTCGTAGCGGGCGGAGAAGTTCTCCAGATTGACGCCGGGGGCGAAGACGGTGTTGCCGCCGTTGCTCAGGTTGACGGGACTGCTCATGTTGACCGTCGTCACGGGACGGCCCTTCATCTCGGTATTGTTCCAGTAGACGGCCTGCATACCCTGCTGGCCCAAGGGCGCACGCATCTTGTCGAAGCGGCTCTCGAAGACCTCGTTGCGGGTCAGTCCGCAGCCCTGTATATAGGGTACGTTGCCCAACTGCTGGCGCAGGCCCTCCAGGATGGTCACCGTCTTGGTGGCATAGCCGCTGTAGTTGCCCCACTGCATGATGCTGTCGTTGGCATTGGGGCCCATGACGACGATGCCTGATGTCCGATGTCTGAAAGGGGCAGCACGCCGTTATTCTTCAGCAGGACGGTGCCCTCGCGGGCCATCTGCAGGGAGAGGGCTTTATGCTCCTTAGAGGCAATGACTGACGAGGGAATCTTGGTCCACTCCACCAGCTCGTCCTTGTCGAAGTCGCCCAGTCGGAAGCGGGCCACCAGCAGGCGCTTCAGGCTGACGTCCATCTGCTGCTCCGTGATGTCGCCGCGCTTGACGGCGGCGGGCAGGCTCTTATAGACCGAGCCGCACTCGACGTCGGTGCCGCTGAGCACGGCCTTCGAGGCGGCTGCCTCGTTGTCCTTCGACACGTTGTGCCACTGGGGCAGGAAGTCGCGGATGGCTCCGCAGTCGCTGGTGATAAGTCCCTGGAATCCCCAGTCGTCGCGCAGGATGTGCTGCTCGTAGCGGGCATTGCCGCAGCAGGGGTCGCCGTCGATGCGCTGGTAGGCACACATGACCTCGGCCACGTTGCCCTTCTGCACCAGCGCCTTGAAGGCCGGCAGGTAGGTCTCCCACAGGTCGCGCTCGGGCAACTGTTGGATGTCGAATACGTGGCGGTTCCACTCGGGACCGCTGTGCACGGCAAAGTGCTTGGCGCAGGCCAGCAGCTTGGCATACTTGCTCTGCGGCAGTCGCCGTCCGTCCATGGTCTGGCCCTGCAGTCCGTTGACCACGGCCAGTCCCATGCGCTCCGTCAGATAGGGGTCTTCGCCATACGTCTCCTGACCGCGTCCCCAGCGGGGGTCACGGAAGATGTTGATGTTGGGCGTCCAGAACGACAGCCCCTGGTAGCGCTGCACGTTGCCCGACTTCTTGGCCTCCTGGTTCTTGGCGCGGGCCTCGTCGCTGACGGCGGTAAACACCTTGTAGAGCAGTTGGTCGTCCCACGAGGCAGCCATCTGCGTGGTGATGGGGAAGACGGTGACAAAGCCGTTGCGCCCCACACCGTGCAGGGCCTCGTTCCACCATTGGAAGGCGGGAATGCCCAGCCGGGGAATGGCGGGCGACACGTCCATCATCAGCTTGGCTTTCTCCTCGACGGTCAGCCGGCCCAGCAGGTCCTCTGCCCGTTCCTCTGCCGTAAGGGCAGGATTCTGATACGGAAGCGTCTGCGCCATGACTGCAGACGTGCCTAACATGAATAGTGTAGTTAATAGTAGTTTTTTCATATCGTTTATTTGATGATAATCTTTTTGCCGTTCTGGATGTAGATGCCCTTCGAGGGATGGTCCACGCGGACACCCTGGAGGGTGTAGAATACACCGTCGTTCGGTATGACCGTCTTGACAGTAGCAATGCCGGTTGCAGAACCTGCGGTAAGTTCCAACTTGATGGCAAGCTGTTTGTAGGTCTTAAGAGAAAGGCTGCCCGTAGCCGGTGTCGGCAGTACGAACACGACATCGCTCATGGGTGGATTCTTGCCGTCACCGCTCTGGTCGCGTGCAGGGAAGGTACCAGCAGACTCATCGTAGGCTACGCCGTTGATTTCCTTGACATAGCCCGTCTGTCCGTCTTCATTCGTATAGCCGGTGACTTTCACCTTAGAGATACTGACACCGTCGGGCAGACTCAGTGTATAGAGCACGTTATTCGATAGTTTGAACGTCTCGGAGGCCGTTGTGCCTGCACCATATCCCTTATTGCCACTGTTGGTCATGGTAAACGTCTTATCTTCGCTAGTGAAGGAATAGGTCGTCGCGTCTTTCTCCGCATTTGTTGTTGCGGCAGAGATGATGTAGGTGACCGACTCTGTATCGTCGCCGCCCCCACCTGTTGAGGGGTCGAATGGTGTGGGAGGCGTGACTCCCTCGCCAGCCTTGACCCCATGAAGAACGATGGACAGACGGTTGCGGTTGCCGCCCGACAGCTTGAAGGTCAGTGTACCCGTGGCAGCGGTAGCCAATGTGATGTTATAAGTCTTGGCTCCGTTGTTTCGGTTGGGAAAGTTGTAGTTTTTGTCTGTTATGTCCTTTCCGTTCAGTTCTGCCAGTTTTGAGGTGCCTGAGGCTGTATTGCAGAAGCCGGTAATGGTGATAGAGCTAATAGATATGCCTTCGGGTATGTGGATGGTGTAGAGCGTGTTGTTGACGATATTTCCAATGCCACTTACATTGTAGTCTTCACCGCCCGAGTAGGCGGCATTTGCTCCGGTAATGCTCAAGCCGTCGGCAAAGTTCCACACTTCAGCACCGCTGCCTTCGCTTTGGAAAGTGCTGTTAGCTATGGTGTAAGTGACAGGAATCGATTCTCCGGGGAGAGTCTCGCCCACCATCACACCTCCTTCGTTCTGGGCGTTGGTGATGTCCTCAACCAAGGAGTTCAGGTATACCTCGACATTGGTATAGCCAGAGCCTTCAGAATAACTGGTACCGTCGGTGGCATCGTTTTTGTTCAGTCCGTGGGTGTCTTCCCAGGCATCCGGCATACCATCGCCGTCAGTATCGGTGGGCGCAGCCGTACTGTTCAGGGTAGGCCATGCACTCCAGTCGCTGCCTGCACCGGCAGGCTTCAGGTCCTCTTGAGAATTGATGATGCCGCCTGCCAGCTTACTGCCGGTCTTGGTGCCATCGTTGTTGTAGGCATCGGCATAGACCTTGGCTGTACCGTTGGCTGCATCGTTGACCATCTCGGTGTCGTAAGAGTCGCGATGCAGGCTGGCACCGGCATACTTCAATACTTTCTCATAAGCTTGTTCGGCCGAGTGAGTAGTAACAGCCACAAAGGGAATGGGTTCGGTAATTCTGATGGTATCCTTGGTCTTTGCAGTATAAGTCCCATCGTTACCACCTGCATCAATTTGCTCGTAGATACCCATGTTCCACTGGTTCTCATCCAAAATGAGCTCGGGATGCTTGGTGTTGTAGTTACCCGTCACGTAGTATTTGCCCCAGATGTGCCAAGCAGGATAGTAGTCGTTGTGAGAACCATCGCTGTTGGTCACATACTCCGTTGTGCGTATGCCTGGAGCAGCTATGCGATATTCGTAGCTATTGCTCTTGGTGGCAGGACCGGGCTTGTAGTAGTTGTTGACAATGTTCACCTTCATGGCCTCACCGCCATAGCAACCGTTTCCACCAAAGTTATACATGACATTGTTGCGCATGTCCATGCGCTCGTCAAGCTGTGTTGTGGGACGCGGACCAAGACGGGGAGTACGGCTCCCGTGATGGGCCATCAGGTTGTGGTGGTATGACGAACCAGCACCGCCCCAGTTGCCTCCGTAGCCGTGATTGCCTTTTGTGTGTCCAGAGTAAGTCATACTTTGTGTAACCATACACCATTGTACAGTAATGTCCCTGCAACCGCTCATCGACAGACATTCGTCGGCACTCCAACTCACGGAACAGTGGTCAATGATGATGTTATTGCAATCCAATGAACCAAAGCCATCCCAGCCGTCTGCACCATTCATGGTGATGTTCTTGTTGCCCAGACGGAAGCGCATGTAACGTACAATGACATTGTTGCCCTTGATATCGCATGGGTAGTCTGCAATGCAGATGCCGTCACCGGGAGCAGATTGTCCGGCTATGGTCGTATTGCTGGTAATGTGAAGCGCTGACTTCAAGTGTATAGTTCCTGACACGTCGAAGACGATCATCTTTTTAGCTGTGCCATTCAAGGCTGCTCGCAGCGAACCCGTACCGCTGTCGTTCAAATTTGTTACATGTCTTACGACACCGCCGCGACCACCAGTGGCATATCTGCCAAAACCTTCTGCACCAGGAAATGCAAAATATTTGTCTTGGGCTGTTACCATGATGCTGCTAATGAGCAATAATAATGCTCCTAATAATTTCTTCATGATGAATGTAATATTTATTGTTAAACTATTTTTGCTTGCAAAGGTATGAATAAAAAGCGAATCAAAGGTGGATTATTGATTATTTTAGGTGTAAAATCAGGTCATTTAAGTAGTTTTCCAGCATGGTGTAGCCTTGGGCATCGGTGTCGTTTCCGTCGTTAGCGTCGTTGGGGTTCAGACCGTGCTGGTGCTCCCAGTCGTCGGGCATGCCGTCGCCGTCAGTGTCCTTGGGGGCTGGCAGACTTTTCAACTCAGGCCAGGGACCGCCCTCTATCTGCACATCGTTCTGGGTATTGATGATGCCCGGGTCGCAGCCTTTGCCCGTGAAGGAGGCCTTGCCGTCGCGGACATCACTGACAATGAGGTTGTCGAGTGCATCGCGGTGCAAGCTGGCACCAGCCTGATTGAGCACCAGCTCGTAGGCCTCTGTTGCCGACTGCGTGGTAACAGGAGCATAGGGCATGGGCTTTGCCAGACGGATGGTGTCGCGGGTGGCGGCGGTATAGGTGCCGTCGTTGGCCTCGGGGTTGATTTGGTTGTAAATGCCATACGTCCAATTGTCCTTCGTCACTTCAGGATATCTGCTGTTGACGTTGCCACTGACGTAATACTTGCCCCAGACGTGCCACATCCGGTCCCAGACGTTCGGACGGGGACTGTCGTGGTGGGTGTATTGCGAGGTCCGGATGTTGGGGGCTGCAATGCGCATACCTCTTAAATCTGTTGGAGTACCAGGTCCTGGCTTGTAGTAGTTGTTGACGATGTTTACCGTCATGCCCTCGCCACCATAGCAGCCGTTAGCCGTCCAGTTGTAGATGACATTGTTGCGCAGGTCCATGCGCTCGTCTTCCTGAGTAAACGGACTCGGACCCAGGCGGGGAGTGCGCGAAGTATGATGGGCTATCAGATTGTGATGGTAGGAGGCACCATTGCCGCCCCAGTTGCCCCCATAGCCGTGGGCGCCCTTCTTGTGTCCGGCATTGTTGAGGCTCTGACTCACGATGCACCATTGTACGGTGAAGTCCTTGTTGCCATAGACCGAGAGACATTCGTCGATGCTCCAGCTGATGGAGCAGTGGTCGATGATGATGTCGTGACAGCGACTGCCGCCCAAACCGTCGCCCTCATGGTGGGCCACCTGCCGGTTGCCCAGTCGGAAGCGCAGGTAGCGGATGATATTGTTCGAGGAGACCATGACGGGATAGTCGGCCAGACAGATGCCGTCGCCGGGGGCGGTCTGGCCGGCAACGGTGGTGTTGGGGGCAAAGCGCAGGGGCGACTTCAGGAAGATGGTGCCTGAAACATCGAAGACGATGGTCTTTGGGCCTTGCTGGGCATTGGCCCATCGCAGGGTGCCCGGCTCGTTGCTGTCCTCTAAAGTCGTCACATGATAGACTTTTCCCCCTCGGCCTCCTGTGGTATATCTGCCGAAGCCTTCTGCCCCGGGGAACGCTATAGGTCTCTGAACATTGCCGGGCAGGGGGTGTAAGCCCTCCCAGCGTACATTCCACTTGCCGTCTTTGGGGAAGCCCGGATTCCTCTCTTCACAGCCATCCCACCCGGCACACATCATGGCAATGGCTGTCAGCAGCCCGCCATTGCCCGGCAGGTAGCAGCGCAGACGCTGGTCCTGATAGTTGTGTCCGTTGGGCAGATAGGTGTTGGTGCGTTTGTCCATGAGCAGGGCGCTGACCGCATTTTCCGGTATG
>DEWO01000001.1 GCA_002363695.1 Prevotella sp. UBA3208 | reverse complement strand
GACCCACTCCTTGCTGCGGTCGAAGTTGATGACGGCAGTGTCGTTCTGGAACGTCACCTCCTTGTAGGTTGCAAAGTCAGGCAGTCCCTTGACGTCGTAGGTATTGCTGAGTGCCAAGAGTGCCAGCCGTTCACCGGCTTGGCGTTTCTTGCGTGGATGGATGCCGTACTTCAGTCCTGCATCCATCAGCACAGCCATGCGGGCATTGGGAATCACGCCTTCCGCCTTCAGCTGCTGTTCGCGCAGATACTGGCTGTCCTTCCAGTCGATGAGCGAGTAGTCATAAGGAGCAATCTGACAGTAGTAGAACGGGAAGTCACCCTGTTTCCAGTCGGTGCGCCAGCCCTCGACCATTGCTTTCAGCAGGGGGGCGTAGTAGTCGTAGCGGGGTACGTTGTCCTCGCCCTGATACCAGATGGCACCCTTCATGGCATAGCCGATGAGCGGCTTCAGCTGACCGTTATAGAGTGCCGTCGGGCAACGCTGCTGTAGTTTCTTCACATCCTCCTCCGTCACGTGCTGATTGACCTTGGGGAACGCCTTCAGCCACTCTGCCTGCATCCAGGCCTCACAGGCCGAGCCGCCCCACGAGGTGCAGATAAGTCCTACGGGTACACCTAACGTCTGGCGCAAGGCCCGTCCGAAGTAATAGGCTGTTGCCGAGAAGTCACGCACGCTGGCTGCATTGGCCTCGCTCCAGTGGCCTGTCACGTCGTCAACAGGTGTCAATGAAGCGTGGCGCTTGACGGTGAACAGTCGCAGTTGGGAGTCACGGCAGCGCAGCAGTTCCTCCGTCGTCCCCTCGACGGGCTGTTGCTTGAAGCCCTTCATCTGCATCTCCATGTTCGACTGGCCTGAGCATATCCATACCTCGCCAATCATCACGTTGTTCAGCACGACCGTTTCGCCATCCTTGAAATAGATGGTGTAGGGACCGCCCGCCTCGGGAGTCTTTACCGTCACTTGGAAGTAGCCGTCCTTGCGGGCTGTGGCAACATAGGACTGCTTGTCCCAAGGAGTGTCAACCGAAACCCTCCTTCCGGGCTCGGCCCAGCCCCAGAGTTTGCACTTCGACTGCTGTTGCAGCACCATGTTGTCGGCAAAGAAAGCAGGCAACTTCACCTTTGCGCTGAGGCAAATGCTAAATAATAAACAGATTCCAACGATTCGTTTTCTCATATCCTATTGTTCTATTTTGATTTCCGGTTGTTTCAGCAGTCCTGCAGGCAGCAGTCCGTCGCCCTTGGTGCGATACTTGGCATTGGTCCAGATGCCCTCATAGGGAGCCTTGCCCAGGTCCATTCCGCGCAAGGCGTTGTGCCACGTGTTGACTACCTCTATCTCTATCAGGTTCTTGCCCTTCTGCAGCGCACCGGTCATCTCCACCTCGTAAGGTGCCGTCCAGACAATGCCACAGTCCTTGCCGTTTACCCAGACGTGGGCTATATCCCTAACCTCGGGCAGTGACAACCAGGCGCGTCCTTTGGGAACCTCTTTGGACTTCAGCTTCAACGTGGTACTGTAGCGAGCGTGTCCGCTGAAGTAGCGGATGCGGTCATCCTCATGCTGGCTCCAGTCGAAGAGTGGCTGGTCTTTCAGCGTGATATTGCTCTCGTGGAAGTGAATATCCCATTTAGGCTGATGGAGAGTCCGCCCGGTTCGGACTGTGAGTCCGCCTGGTTCGGACTGTAAGTCCGCCCGGCTCGGACTAAAAAGCACAAAGCAGGAGCCGTATGGCGGCAGTGCGATATTTCCATTGAAAGGCAGGCTCTCGTCGGTAACGGGATTGTAGACAACAGCAGTGCGTCCGCGTTGTGTGATACGGAACGATACAGGACTGACGAGTTCTTTGTCTGTCTGGTTGGCGAGGAAATAGATGTCCCCGTCTGCTGTCTGGCGATGGGCGTAGGCAATGCCTTCGGGCAGTACGACGTCAGGGGCGATACCATCCAACGTCTTCTGCTGGTAGGGTTTGTCTATCACCAATACCCCTTGGCGCTTCAATTCGGCTATCTTATCCTCGGCCTCCTTCGATACCAATACACCCTCAGGGACGACCAGCACCTTATAGGCAAAAGGCAGATTCAGCAGAGCGTCCTTGTTCATCGAGTCGTACTGGTAGCCATGCAGGGGATTAATCCAGTCCTTCATATCCAAGATGCCTGCCGAGTGCCACACACCTACGGGCGATTCCTCCATCGGCTGTCCGACATTGGCCAGACGCTTGTGCTCAGAGGCAACGCGCTCAGGACCGAACAGTCCTGGCAACATGGGCACCAGACGGTCAGGTGTCAGTGCACGGCTGGGCACCTCCTCGCCCGTATAGACGGCAATGTCCACTACGGGCTTGCCTTGTTGCAGCAGCCGCTGACAGCGGGTGATGTAGTCCACAAAAGCCTTGGCCTCAGCGAACCACGTCTGGTCGCGCTGGAAGAAGAGTCCGATGCCGTCGAGCGTCATACCAGGTTTGCGGTCGAGCCACGGGTTATGGGTGTTGACGTGGAAAAACAAACGGTTCATGCCCAAGGCAAAGTTGCGGTCCAGCAAGGGTTTTATCATGGCGGGCGTCTCGTCCCACACACCACGCACCTCCGTAAAGCCTTCGGCCTGAACGATGTTCTTGCCATAGATGTGTGCTCCGCTGATGGCATCCAGCATATCAGCAGGCTTGTCGTGAGTGGGTGAATTGAGCCAGTATTCGCCCATCGGCACGTCTACATATTTATAATGTAGGATGCCGTCCGAGACCATCGTCGGAGCCACACTCTCGCTGCTGAGGCTGACACCATAGTCACGGGCTTTTTGGGCGACGGTGGCAAAGAACACCTCATGGATGAGTTCGTTGATGGTCAGTCGGACGTCGCGCAATACCTTGTCGCTCTGGGCTGCCGACTCAATGGGGATGCCTATCATGACGGGCAACCAGGGAATGAGGTCGTAGCCGCGTCGCGCCTTGAACTCCTGGGCAAAGTTGCGGCTCCAGTTCTGCGAGCCACACTCCCATGAGTCTACGTGCAGATATTTCACCACATCCGCATGGGG
>DEWO01000096.1:24644-34811 GCA_002363695.1 Prevotella sp. UBA3208 | reverse complement strand
TCAAAGTGCTTGAACGGCTCCAAACAGCAGAATAGACTCGTCAAAGTGCTTGAACGGCTCCAAACTACAGAATAGACTCGTCAAAGTGCTTGAATGGCTCTAAACTACAGAATAGACTCGTCAAAGCATGATAATTTTTCTAACTTAAATGTATTAAAAACTATGGCAAAGATTCCAAATTTCAGCAAGACACAACTCCGCTACGGAGCGCATTTTTCTATTATGACATCATTCGACGAGCGGGTGGCGCCGCTGGCCGAGAGTGAGAGTATGCTGACCAAGGCTTACGGTGAATTCAAGACGGCACTGGGCTATGAGGACAGCACGATAAAGATAGCACGCGCCAGCGAGTACAGCAACCAGATTCTGACGGAGGACAACAAACGCGACCGCCTCTACAACAACGGCAAGGCGACTGCCGAGATGTGGCGCGACACAGGCATTGAGCCGTATGCCGCCGCAGCAGCAGCCGTGCTCAGGGAGTATGACACCTACAAGGTTGACACCAAGGCGCAGTACGACCAGCAGACGGGACTGATGCTGAACTTCCTGCAGTCGTTCGAGTCGGGCGCCATGAAGGAGAAGCTCCAGACGCTGGGGCTGACGGCCGTCTTCGAGCAGATGAAGATAGCCAACGAGGCTGTGCGCAGCCTGCTGTCGCAGCGCGGCGACGAGCGTGCAGCCAACGCGGCCTACGACATCAAGAAGGCTCGCACGGCCACGGATGCCGCCTACGACAAGCTGGTGGACCGCATCAACGCCCTGCAGACGCTGGACGAGACGGGCAAGTACGACGCCTTCGTAGCGTGGTGGTCGCAGGAGGTAGCCCGCATCAAGCAGCAGATTCTCAACCAGAAGGGGGGCACAACCAGCGGCGGCAGTTCCAGTGGGACCGGCGGCGGGACGACTGACCCCGGCACGACGACCGACCCAGAAACCCCCGGCACAGGTGGCGGTGGCTCGACGGACCCGGACCCCGAGAACCCCGGAACTGGCGGCGGCACGACTCCGGACCCGTCGCAGGGCGGCGGTTCGACTGACCCTGAGCCCGACCCGGACGGCGGCTCGGACTCGGACGAGTAGTTTGAAACGAAAAGGGGAATCCGCTGTGGATTCCCCTTTTTTGGGGTGGAGTCTCTTGTCGGATTCAAACCAACGCCTTCCCCCCTTGGTTTCTTAAAAAAGGCTGAGGAAGTAGCCGGCTTTGTAGAGCTTGAAGAGTAACAACGAGGGGCGGGGACTGCAGAGGTTCCGCCGCTCAGCGTTTCTGAACAGGCGGTGCCAGAGGCGCAGGGGGGTATGGAGATAGCGGGGTATGGCGAGCAGGCGGGAATAGCCCCGGAGCTCGTGACGGAACAGGAACAGGGTTCGCAGACCTTCCTCGGTCTTGCTGACAAAGGCGTCGTTGGACTCGAAACGCTCGAAGCTCAAGGGGTTGTCGATGTGGTGGATGGGAATGGCATGTTGCTGAAGCTGTTTGCCGAAAAGGACATCCTCGTAGCCGTAGTGCCGGAAACGCTCGTCGAAAGGATGTCGGAGCATCAACTGGCGGGGAATGAGGAAATTGGAGGTGTGGAAGTCGTGATAGGGCGACTGCCGGCGACGCTCGGGGGTGTGCTCCGGGGCGAAAGCATTCTCGTACATGGACCGGAGATTGCCCGGCTGCATGGGGGAAATGGTGAGTCCGCCGTAGAAAAGGCTGGTCGCAGCGGGAAGGGCGGCCGATGCGTTGAGATAGTCCTGGAGGTAGCCGGGGTGGGTGAGGACCATGTCGCCATCGATGAACAGCAGCCAGGAATAGCGGGCCTCGGAGGCAAGGAAATTGCGGATGGCGGCGCGGCCGACATTCTCTGCCCGCTCGATATACCGACAGTGGGGCAACTGGTTGATGGCACGATTGGAGGTCTTCACGGCAGCATCGGTAGAACCGTCGTCGGCTACGAGAATCTCATAGTCAACGGGCAAGGCCGCTGCCTGTCGCTGCAAGCCGGCAACCAAGCTGGTGCAGTCGTCATTATAGGTAGGAATAAGTATCGAAAGTTCTGCCATTGGGTGCAAAAGTAGTGAAAAAATGTCATAAAAGCGTGTTTTCCTGCCAAATAATTTGGTGGATAACTAAAAAAACAGTAATTTTGCAGCCGCTTTTACGAGTTAAGAGCATGGAATTCAAATTTAAACATTAAAATTTTAAACATTCAACAACAATGGCAACAAAAATCAGATTGCAGCGCGGCGGTCGCAAGAGCTATGCTTTCTACCGCATCGTCATCGCTGACGCAAGAGCACCACGTGATGGTAAATTTACTGAGAAGATTGGTACTTACAACCCTAACACCAATCCTGCCACAGTAGATTTGAATTTCGAGCGCGCACTCTACTGGGTAGAGACCGGTGCACAGCCTACTGACACCGTTCGTAACATCCTCAGCCGTGAGGGTGTGTACATGATGAAGCACCTGCGTGGTGGCGTCAAGAAGGGCGCTTTCGACGAGGCTACAGCCCAGAAGAAGTTCGACGCATGGAAGGCTGACAAGCAGAACGGTCTGCAGAAGATTGCCGAGGCTGAGGCTAAGGCAAAGAAGGACGCTGCCGCCAAGGAGCTTGCTCAGGAGAAGAAGATGAACGAGGAGATAGCCAAGAAGGTGGCTGAGAAGAAGGCCGCTGAGGCTGCTGCCAAGGCTGAGGAAGAGGCTGCAAAGGCTGCCGAGGCCGCTGCTGCCGAGGCTCCCGCCGAGGAGGCTCCCGCTGCTGAGGCATAAATCTCGCTTCGAAAAAAGAACAGAGGAACGGACAATAATTCGTTCCTCTTTTTGTTTTAATAATATATGCATATACTGGAGATTCCTTCTTTCTTTCCACCCTATGGCGGACTGTTCTGTCTGGATCAGGCCAAGGCACTGGCAGCGCTGGGACATGAGGTGCGCATTCTGAGCAATGTGCAGCTGGGGGCTTCCGTAGGGCTGAAGGATTATCTCACGCTGCCCTATGGCCGATATGAACACCAGATGGACGGCATCATGGTATATCAGTCGTATCAGCGTGGAGTTCCCAAGATGATTCGCCACAATGTTTCTCGCTGGGTGACCATCGTGCAGTCGATGTTTGCTGACTACGAGAAAAGATACGGGCTGCCCGACATCATTCATGCCCATTGCGCCAAGTGGGCGGGGTATGCAGCGATGCTCATCAGCAGGGAGTATGGGATTCCCTATGTCATAACGGAACATCTGCCTTTGATGCTGTTAGAGGATGAGTTTGGCAAAGCTCCATCCTCGGCTTGGCAGATTCCGTTGCTACAACGCGCTTACGAATGTGCGGACATGGTGATTCCGGTGTCTGAGGAATTGGTGGATGACATAGCCTGCTATTATGGCAAAGACTATCGATGGAAATATGTATCGAACACCATTGACACAGACTTTTACGCTTATCAGCCACGCATGGCTCGCGAGGGGCGTCCGTTCAGATTCTGCTGCTTGGCTGATTACTACTATAGAAAAGGCTATGACGTCCTGTTTGAAGCATTGAGGCATTTGCAGAATGGGGGACTTGGCGCTGAACTTCATGTGGCAGGTTTGTTCACTGACGGCAAGAAATGCAAGCAGGCAATAGACCAAGTGCAACTCAGAAATGTCCACACTTATGGGCGTGTTGACAAGCAACGGGTCAGGTCACTGTTGTATGAGTGTGATGCATTGGTGCTGCCCAGTCGTAGTGAAGTGCAGCCATTGGTGTTGCTGGAAGCCATGAGTACGGGAATTCCCGTTGTGGCAACGGAGTGTACGCCCCGCTGCCTTAGGATAGAAGGAGGATGCACGATAGTGCCCGTAGACAATGCTCGTGCTTTGGCAGAAGCCATGAAAGGACTCATGTTGACAGACCATCCGGATGGACAGTGTCTGTCGGAAAAGGTCAAGGCACTTGCTTCTCCCGAGGTGGTAGGAAGAAGTCTTGAGAAGCTGTTTAACGGAATAGTCGTTTCACACTGACAAGAATGCGCCTGGCTGTCAGTGCACCGTTCCAAAGGTGTTTGTTATGCATGATGTAACTGATGGTGCGGATGGGCCATGTACGGCTGGTTCTCCATTCTTTTTCACACCTGAGGGCTTCGTCTCTCAGTTGCACGCTATGCGCCCGGAAGGCGTGCATGTAGAGTGCGAAGATGCGCTTTTGGAAGAACGTATCAATGCGGGGGGAAGAGAGCGAATAGTGTTGGGTCAGATAAAAGCTCAAATTGGTTACCTGGCGGACAAAGCGGAACTGGCGTGTCTCGTCAGGTGCAGCAGACACACTGTTTCGCCCAATGCTATAGTTAAGCGTGGTATCGTCCAAGTAGGCAATATCGCCGTTTAGGGCCATACAAAACGCCACTTGCATGTCTTCACAGCCGAAGTCTTTATGGCGGAAGAGGTATTTATTTTCCTCATGAGCAGTCCGGACAATGTCTGCTCTATACAAAGAGGTACACAGATGAAAAGTGTTCATACCCGTCTGCGTCACAATGTCAACCAGCAGCCGTTTCCCTTCTGTGATGTCATCCAGTTTGCGCTGGTTGCCTTTCCTGACTTTTTGGCTGGTCTCGTCATAGAAGTTCCAGTTGGTAATCACCATACTGACATGGGGATGCTGTTCCATGATGCTCACCTGCTTCTCCAGCTTCAGCGGGTCTGTCCAAAAGTCATCACCGGCACAATCGGCTATGTATTTGCCACTGCTGGCTAAGATACAGTCGAAATAGTTGTCGATAATCCCTTTGTTGTGTTCATTGCAGAAGAGTCTGATTTGCGGATAGCGTGCCGCATAGTCCTCGCAGACGGCGCGTGTGTGGTCGGTAGAGCAATCTTCGCCGATGACGATTTCGAAAGGCACATGGCACCTCTGCATGAGAATGGAGTCCAGCGTCCGTCCGATGGTGCGCTCCTGATTGTATGTACAGACAATGACTGATATGAGGTTCTCCATGTGTCTTATCGTTCGCGTTTCAGTAAGGGCAGTGTATATAATAGTAAGGTACGCCCGAGACTGTTGGCTGTCAGGTGGCGGAACCACTGGTATTTCTGCGTATAGTTGCGGTCGGGCAGGGGCAGGAGGCCTTCAGAGCGCAGCGTGTCAATACGACCTTCCAACTCTTGGCGCGAACGTGTCTGCATGATGATCTGATAGAGATAATCCATGGTCAGCTGGGCCACCCGACGCTGCATGGCCAGCCGGTCGTTTGGTGACAGCCTGTCCATCTGGCGATGCAGGTTGAGTATGATGTCGTGTGTGTCGTCCAGGCGTTTGGTGACAGCCTGACTCGTCTTCTGATGTACTGCAGACGCAGGGCGTTGGCGATAGTAGTAGGCTTGTATCCGGGTGGCATACACAATTTCTGCTCGCAAAAGAAGCTGTGCGGTGAACTCTTCGTCCTCAGCGTATGCGATACCTGGCGTAAAGCACAACTGCCCGCGGACAGACTGCCGGAACAGACAGCAGCACGTGGCTCCCTGAATATTGTGATTCCGCATGAGCTCACTGCCAGAGGTGGGTGTAGGCGTCTTGAAATCTGCTGATGTCTGCGTTTTTTTGTGTGTGAAGTCGAACATGACCACCTCGGCATCTTGGTGGTTACGAATGATGCTGAGGCAGTAGTTGTAAGGCTCCTGAAGCAGACAGTCGTCACCGTCTACGAACTGTATGTATTGCCCTTTTGCCATATTCATACCGTTGTTGCGGGCTACACTGACACCCTGATGCTTCTGGCGCACGTAGATGATGTCATCGCCGTAGTGCATGAGTCCGTTCATGGGGCTGGTGTCTGAACCGTCGTCAATGACAATGATTTCGCGCTCTTGCGGTGTGAGTGCAAGTGCCAGAATGCTGTCGATGCACTCGCAGAGCATGGGCACCGGCAGGTTGTAATAAGTCAGGATGAAACTGACTAAGGGTCTCTGTTCGTTCATAATCCGTGTGCAAAGATACGAATTTAATTGGCGTTTTCGTAATAAAACACGAAAAAATGCGTTTTAAGAGTTAGATAATTGAAATGAAGACATCGAACGACAGCTATGACCACGTGTTGAAATACACGGGAATGTTCGGGGGCGTGCAGGTACTTGTCACACTGATAGGTCTTGTGCGCAATAAGTTCATGGCCCTGTTGCTGGGTACGGCAGGTGTGGGCTTCAACGCCCTGTTTGTGTCGATGCAGAACTTTGCCTCGCAGTGTACCAACCTGGGAATCTCGTTCGGTGCGGTACCCAAGCTGTCGGAATATTACGAAGAACAGCAAGAGGAACAGCTGGAGTACCACATACAGGTCATCCGATTGTGGAGTATGATTGCTGCTGGGTTGGGATTCCTGTTTTGTGTGGCTGTCAGTCCGCTGATGAACGACCTGTCGTTTACCTGGGGTAACCACACACTGCATTATGCCATGTTGGGCGTTTCAGTAGCCATGCTGACCCTGACGGGTGGCGAGACGGCAGTGCTGAAAGCCACACGACGATTGGGGGCACTGGCCAAGATTCAGATATATACGGCCATCATTTCGGTATTAGTTTCTATACCTTTATATTATTATTACGGTCATTCAGGTGTGATTCCTGTTATTGTCTCAATGGCTGCAGTGACGATGGTGGCAACCATGCGCTATTCGTACCGTAGCTATCCGCTACGTTTGCAGTGGACGGGCAGTGTGCTGAAGAGCGGGGCCGGGATGATTCGTCTGGGGGTGGCCTTTGTATTGGCAGCGGCTGTGGGCAGTGCTTCAGAGATGTTTATCCGTGCCTTTCTGAATGTAGAAGGCGGCTTGGGCGATGTAGGACTGTATAATGCCGGTTTCATGTTGACCATCACCTATGCGGGTATGGTGTTCTCGTCGATGGAGCAGGATTACTTCCCGCGTTTGTCAGCAGTCAGCAAAGATGTGGAGAAAACTAACGAGACGGTAAACAAGCAGATGGAAGTGTCGCTGTTGCTGTTAGCACCTATGTTGGTGGCCCTGTTGACTGCACTCCCGGTATTGGTGCCGCTGTTGTTCTCAAATGAATTCCTGCCTGTGGTGGGAATGGCCCAGGTGGCTGTGCTGGCCATGTATTTCAAGGTGCTGAACCTGCCTGTCGCATATATCACCCTGGCCCGTAGCAAGTCGTTGGCATACCTGTTGCTCGAGACTACGTATTTCGTGGTACTGGTGGTGGGCGTGATGGCGGGATTTCGCATGTGGGGAATCTGGGGAACGGGCTTGGCTGTTGTGATAGCCCACATAGCAGAACTGATGACGGTAGGGGGCTATGCCTATTGGCAGTTCAACTACAGATGTACTTGGACGATAGCCCGTTATGCGGGCGTGCAGACGGCGATAGGTCTGGTAGCCTATGCTGTTTCAGTAATGGTTGAGGGCTGGGGCTATTGGATAGCAGAAGCCGCACTGACGCTGGTCAGCACGGCTTATTCAGTATACATCCTGCGTCAGAAAACGCATCTATGGGAAGCGTTGAAAAAGCGATTCAGAATTTGAAGTCCAGTTGCACGTCCACCAGATTGTAGCTGTGCTTGCCTTCAGTCTTGATGTTCTTGTCGTTGACACGGGCGTACTCGATGTTCAGCTGTAGGTTCTTGTTGAATATATAGTCAACACCGATTTCATAGTATGTCTTGCTGGTTGACCACTCCTTGCGGTCGCGATAGAGGTCATAACGAGCCTTGACGTGGAACTTCTTGGCAATGATAGGAGCAATGCAGAGGGCATAGTAGGCATCGGCCTTGTCGCCGGCGGCGAGGTTGGAGCCATAGCCCTGTGAGTGGACATACTCCGTTCGGAAGGTCCAGTCGCTCTCCGTCACGTAGTCGGCAGACAGGGCATATCGGTTCTTGGGAACACTGCGGCTGTAGGATTCGCCTGTGGCTGCGTCGGTATAGCTGATGACACGGCTACCAGTCCATCCGAAGACACCGATGCGCATACCTTTGACGGGCATGACCCACAGGCCTCCGATGATGTCCTTGCGGTTGTCGGCATCCTTTTTGTTGATACCTTCTCCGTTGAATGCACCTATCTGATAGTGCAACAGGTTACGGCCTTGGGCATTCTTCAGGAAGTCACCCTGCACCTGGATACCGATGTCACGACCGTTGGAAGCCTGTTCGCCCGTACGGTCAGACATGCCTACCAGTTTGCTGATGGCTTGCGAATAGGACATGAAGCCCTGTGTAATGGGGTGCATGGGGTTTTCAAATGAGAACGAACGTTTGAATTGTCCAGCCTTGATGCGCAGAAATTCGAACTTCTGCCATTCACCGAACAAATCGACCACGCGTGGTGATGAACCCAGTGTCGAAGTGTTACCGTTCAGCTGGATTTGTCCCTTCCAATAGAAGTCTCCGGCAATGCGACCTTCCAAAGCCAGACGGAACAGGCGGAGCTGGAACGTGTTGGCATGGTCTTTCTGGTCGGGAGTGGTGGTGCTGTACTTGTCGTCACCCTGATACTGCACCATGCCATATCCACTTAGCTTGATGTTTTGAATCCATTGGGGCCATTCGAATTTCGATGACTTCGTGTCATTTTGTGCATTCTTTTCTTGTGCGCTGGCAGTCAATGTCATAATCGTGAAGGCCAGCATCATGAGTTTTTTCATAAAGGTTATCGTTTAATAAGTAATACTACATTTTCTACATGGGGCGTGTGGGGGAACATGTCTACCGGCTGTACGGCTGCTACCCGATAGTCTGTATCAAGATCCTGCAGGTCACGAGCCTGTGTAGCAGGATTGCAAGAGACATAGACGATGCGCTGAGGTGCAGCGTGAAGAATTGTCTTGATGACGTCAGGATGCATACCTGCACGTGGGGGGTCAGTGATGATGACATCGGGACGACCATGCTCTTGGATGAACTCGTCGGTCAGGATGTCCTTCATGTCGCCGGCAAAGAACAGGGTGTTGTCTATGCCGTTCAGACGGGAGTTGACTTTTGCATCCTCAATAGCCTCGGGTACATATTCTATACCAATGACCTTACGTGCCTTCTTGGCTACAAAATTGGCAATGGTACCCGTGCCGGTATATAGGTCGTAGACCATCTCGCTTCCTGACAACTGTGCGAAGTCGCGGGCTACGGAATACAGGTGGTAGGCCTGTTCTGTGTTGGTTTGGTAGAACGACTTGGGACCCACCTTGAACTGCAGACCTTCCATGGTCTCGATGATGTGGTCCTTGCCTTTGAACACATGGATGTCTTGGTCACCAATCGTGTCGTTGCACTTTTGGTTGTTGAGATAGAGTAGAGAAGTAATCCGTGGAAATGTGTCTGCCAAGTGCTGCATCAGTCCCATGGCTTCCTTTTCGCCACCAGTCTCGTCATAGTGGAACTGGACGATCACCATCCACTCACCCATGTCCTGATTCTCAGTCGTCTCTTCAGCGTGTGGCATGGCATTGCGGATGATGACATCGCGCAGCAGTCCTACCTGCTGGCGCAGGTCGAAGAACGACAGCTGGTGCTCAATGGCATAGTCGCGTATGCTGTTGCGAATCTGATTGTGCAGGTCGTCCATGAGCCAACATTTCTCAATGGGCAATATCTTGTCAAAGGCTCCCGTGATGTGGAATCCGATGGCGGGAATATTCTTCTCTAAACGCTCATTTTGTAACTCGGAACTCGTCAGCCAGCGTTTGTTGGCACAACCAAAGTCGAGTTTGTTGCGGTATTCCTGAGTTTTGACACTGCCAAGAATGGGCAGGAACTCTGGCAACTCCACCTTGCCGATACGCGTCAGCTGGTCGTACACCTGTTGCTGCTTCATCTTCAGCTGTTCCTTGTAGGGCAACTGTTGCCACTTGCAACCGCCACAGACGCCAAAATGCTGGCAGAACGGCTTGGTACGCAAGGGACTATAGGTGATGTATCGGATGACCTCTGCCTCCATGAAACTGTGTTTCTTGCGGCGTACTTGCAGGTCACAGACATCGCCCGGAACAGCCCAGGGAACAAAAACTACCATATCATTGACGCGAGCAATAGACTTGCCCTCAGCGGCAAAATCAGTGATGGTAATATTTTCTAAAATCGGTAATGGTTTCTTTTTTCTTGTCATATCGTTTGCAAAGTTACTAATAAAAAGCGAGTTGACCAAAAGTAAGTTGATTTTTCTTTGGAATGTGATGTTTGGGCAAGGATGAGGAT
>DEWO01000096.1:21903-24527 GCA_002363695.1 Prevotella sp. UBA3208 | reverse complement strand
TCATTAAAAAATCGTACCTTTGCAGCCGATTTCGTAAAAAACAGTTGATGAAGAACGACAACATGAAGAATCAGTACCGTGTCAATGAGCAGATACGGGTACGCGAAGTACGAATCGTTGGCGACGGTGACAGTACCGTGATGTCAACGCGTGAAGCATTAGATATGGCACGCAATCAGGGCGTTGACTTGGTAGAGATTTCGCCTAATGCCAATCCTCCTGTTTGTCGTCTGATTGACTACTCCAAGTTCCTGTACCAGCAGAAGAAGCGCCAGAAGGAGATGAAGGCCAAGCAGGTAAAAGTGGAGGTGAAGGAAATCCGCTTCGGACCACAGACCGATGAGCATGACTATCAGTTCAAGTTGAAACATGCAATGGAGTTCCTACAGGAAGGTAATAAGGTACGTGCGTACGTATTCTTCCGTGGACGTTCCATTCTCTTCAAAGAACAGGGTGAGGTGCTGCTGTTGCGCTTTGCCAATGACTTGGAGGAATACGGTAAGGTAGAGGGTATGCCCTCGCTGGAAGGAAAGAAGATGTTTCTCTATCTGGCTCCAAAGAAGGCCGGTGTGGCGAAGAAAAGTCAGCAGGCCCGTGACCGTGAAGCCAGTGAGACTGAGGCTAAGGAGACAGCTAAGCAGGTAGAGGGGAAGCCCTCGAACGGCGGTTTGTTTGCCAATGCCAAGATCAGTGCTGACGTGCTGAAGAAGCTGACGGAAAGCGAAGACGAATAAGGTCGTCAACGAAAAGTAAAGAGAAGGCGGCGCGCCCGGTATATGCGTAGTCGCCGATTATTAATAACAATTTAAAATTTTAAAAAACAATGCCAAAAGTAAAGACAAACTCCGGTGCAAAGAAGAGATTTGCATTTACCGGAACAGGTAAGGTCAAGAGACACCACGCTTACCACAGTCACATCCTGACTAAGAAGACCAAGAAGCAGAAGCGTAACCTGCAGGGTTACACTATTGTGGACAACTCAAACATGAAGCAGGTTCGTGACCTGTTGTGTCTCCGTTAATTCACCTATTGTCAAACATTAAAGAAGTAAGAAAACTATGCCAAGATCAGTAAATCACGTAGCATCACGTGCAAAACGTAAGAGAATTCTTAAACTCACCCGCGGTTACTTTGGTGCCCGCAAGAATGTTTGGACAGTAGCCAAGAATACTTGGGAGAAGGGTCTTACCTACGCCTATCGCGACCGTAAGAACAAGAAGCGCACCTTCCGCGCTCTGTGGATTCAGCGTATCAACGCTGCCGCTCGTCAGGAGGGTATGAGCTATTCAGTTCTGATGGGTAAGTTGGCTAAGGCAGGTATCGAGATTAACCGTAAGGTGCTCGCAGACCTGGCCCTGAACAACCCCGAGGCTTTCAAGGTCATCGTTGCAAAGGTGAAATAAGCACTGCTTACACAGGACATTAAAAAAATGTATCATTGCCGGCTGGCGATGATACATTTTTCTTTTTGGGGGTCGCTTTTATACCCTCGTTTTTCTTTTTGGGGTGGACATCAAGGAGTTTGGGTTACTCCTTGATGTTGGGTTCTTCCAGTCCGAGACCCTTCTTGCGGTCAACGATCTTGAGGAGCAGACCGAGGAGCAAAGCTGCCACACCGAGACATGCGAGCATGACGAGGGGGGCTGTGTAGTTGAACTGTGTGGGGTCGGTGACTCCAGGATTGGTGGCGTCGAGTACTTTACCGATGAGCAGAGGGAACAGCCAGAGTCCGATGTTCTGAATCCAGAAGATGAGGGCGTAGGCTGAACCGATGACCTTGGCGTCAACGAGTTTGGGTACTGAGGGCCAGAGGCTGGCTGGTACGAGTGAGAACGATGCTCCGAGCACGAGGATGGTGGCGTAGGCGATGATGATGCCGCCGACGGCTGAGCCCTTGACCATGGGCAGTATGAAGGCGAATGTCAGGTGACAGCCGATGAGCAGCAGTGATCCCATGACGAGCATGGTGGCTGCCTTGCCGTGGTGGTCGAGGTAGGAGCCGAGGATGGGTGTGATGAGTACGGCCAGCAGGGGGAATACGGCAAAGATGGATTCTGCCGACTGGCGCATGAAGCCCATATAGCAGTAGGTGATGAGGGCGATGATGCTGACGGTGAGCAGGCCGTGGCGCAGGTTGGCTTTCTTCTGGAAGTTGGATGCGAAGCCTGCGGCTGCAACAACGAGCATGATGACGTACTGTACGATGGTGACTGAGGGGCTGGCCCAGAAGGAGTCGGTCTCGGGGGGTGTCAGCGTGAGGTTGCACTGCAGCATGTTGACGGCATACTTTTGGAAGGGGAAGATGGCGGAGTAGTAGAGTACGCATAGGAGGGCGACAATCCAGAAGCCGCTGTCGGAGAGGATTTTTCCGATGTCTGACACTTTGAAGGGGTCGTCCTTCTCTTCTGCCTCGCCGGTCTGTGCGTCGAGTTTCTGGTCCATGAAGAAGTAGACGACGGTCATGATGAGTGCGATGCACATGAGGACGACGCCGAAGGCGACGGAACGGCTGACACTGACCTGGCCGCCGAGGCGGGCGAAGAAGGGCGAGAAGATCATGCAGGTGGCTACGCCCAGACGGGCCAGTGCCATCTCGCTGCCCATGGCCAGTGCCATCTCGCGGC
>DEWO01000096.1:21551-21843 GCA_002363695.1 Prevotella sp. UBA3208 | reverse complement strand
CCTTGAACCACTTGACGATACCGCGCGAGACGGTGATGCCTGCCATTTCGCATCCGCAACCGAAGATCATAAATCCGCAGGCGGCAAACTTGGCCGAGGCGGGCATTCCCTCGTAGAAGGGCGATACGCCCAGCTCGTCGAACAGGGGGATGTAGTTCAGGTTGTTGTTAAACCAAGTCTCCAGTCCGCTGCCGATGAAGCTGTCGCTGACGGCGTACCACTTGACGCAGGCTCCTATCAGCATGACGGCTGCCGATAGGATGGCTGTGAAACGGACGCCCATCTTGTCGAG
>DEWO01000096.1:0-21495 GCA_002363695.1 Prevotella sp. UBA3208 | reverse complement strand
ATGATGCCGGCAAAGATGAGGAAGAAGACGAAGACGTTGAGGAACACCTCTGAGCCTTGCATGGTTCCGAAGGCGGTGGAGTCCCATCCGCGAGTTTCCTGCATGAGGTCCTTGATGGGTGAGAGGATGTCCATGAAGATGTAGCTGCAGAACATGGCGAGTGCCAGCAGCAGCAGTGCGGTCCAGCGCATGGCTGCGCTGTCGCGAAGGGTTTTTTGAATCGTTTGGGTCATATTTTTTACTGTTTTATTTTTATTTTCGCTTGAAACTTCGTCTTGCTCTCGGAGCAAAGCCTCGGTTTTATTTTTTCAGCCAGCGGTCGAGCCAGTCGAAGAAGGTGCGCTGCCAGAGTATGCCGTTCTGGGGCTTCAACACCCAGTGGTTCTCGTCGGGGAAGATGAGCAGTTCGGCTGGGATGCCGCGCAGGCGGGCCGCATTGAAGGCTCCCATGCCCTGGTTGTAGACGATGCGGTAGTCCTTCTCGCCGTGGATGCACAGGATGGGCGTGTCCCACTTGTCGACGAACTTGTGCGGCGAGTTCTCGTAGGTCTTGGCGGCACGGCCGGTGCGGTTCTTGTTCCAGTAGGCGTCGTCGTACTCCCAGTTGGAGAAGAACACCTCCTCGGTGTCGGTATACATCGACTCCAGGTTGAAGGCTCCGTCGTGCGAGATGAATGCCTTGAAGCGCTTGTTGTGGTGGCCGGCAAGATAGTAGACGGAGAATCCGCCGAACGAGGCTCCGACAGCGCCCAGGCGGTCGCGGTCCACGAACGGCAGCGAGTCGGCAGCGAAATCGATGGCCGACAGGTAGTCGTCCATGCACTGCCCGGTCCAGTCGCCGGAGATTTGCTCCTTCCACTCCTGTCCGAATCCCGGTAGCCCGTGGCGGTTAGGCGCCACGACGACATATCCGTTGGCAGCCATCATCTGGAAGTTCCAGCGGTAGGACCAGAACTGCGAGACGGGCGACTGCGGACCGCCCTCGCAGAAGAGCAGGGTGGGGTAGCGCTTGCCCTCCTCGTAGTTGGCGGGCAGCATCACCCATACCAGCTCCTTCTTGCCGTCGGTCGTGGGCACCCAGTACTGCTGCATCTTGCCGAGGGTCAGCTGCGATAGAATGTGTCCGTTCTCATTGGTCAGCCGGGTCACGGTGGCCTGAGCCGATGCACCGCGGCGTGCGGGAACGGGGTTGACCATGTAAATATCTGTCGGGGCGCTCAGACTCTGGCGGGTAGCCAGAATCTGCTGTCCGTTGTTGGCCATCTGGAGCGACGTCCAGTCGTCCCACGTCTCGGTGAGCTGTGTCACTTCGCCTTTCTGGCTGGCCACGTACATGTTGCAGCAGCCGTGCCATACGCTGAGGAAGTAGAACTGCGGGGCGGTGGCCTTCACCCTTCTGCCCGTCTGCGGAGCCCAGCAGAATGACTCTACGTCGCTCTTCCAGTTCAGGTATCGCTTGGTGCCGTTCTCCAGCGCATAGATGCACAGGCGGTTCAGGTCAGCCTCGTATCCGTCGCGGGCCATCGACTGCCAGGCAATGTACTTGCCGTCGGGCGAGAACTGTGGATTCTGGTCGTAGCCGGGACTGTTCTCCTGCGGATGGCGGTTTACAGCCTGGTCGGCCAGCGTATGGCTCGGGTCGTAGACGGGTTCCACATAGCCTTCGGGCTTGCAGAGGTTGCGGGTCTGTCCCGTACCTATATCGTATAAGTATATGTCCGAGTCGGTAGAGGTGGCATAGTCCGTACCCTTCTTCTTGCGACAGGTATAGGCAATAGTCTTCGAGTCGGGACTCCATGCCAGTTGCTCGATGCCTCCAAACGGTTCCATCGGGCACTCGTAGGGCTCGCCCTCGAGAATGTCCTTGGCGTCGGCGGCTATGACGTAGTTGCTGACGGAACAAAGGAATGGATGCTGAATGCTCTCCACGTAGTGGTCCCAGTGGCGATACATGAGGTCTGTCACGCGGCGGCCGGTCGCCTTGGGCAGGTCGTCGGGATTCTTCTTGATGACCTCGTGGAAGGGAATCGATTTCACGATGATGACCCTCTGACGGTCGGGCGAGAACTTGAAGCCCTCGACCTGGCCGCCGGTCTCGGACAGTTGGCGGCGCTCAGAGCCGTCGGTCTTCATACACCACACCTCGCTACCGCTGACGAAGGCGATGGTCCGTTCGTCGAGCCACGTGGGGTCTGTCTCGCTCTTGGCACTCTTGGTCAGCAGCCGCTGACCGCTGCCGTCGGCATTCATGACGTAGAGTACCTGGTGGCTCTTGTTCTGCTTCACGCTGTAATAGCCCACCTGATAGACCACCAGTTTCCCGTCGGGCGATGCCTCTGCGGCACCGATGCGCCCCATGGCCCACAGGGCTTCGGCAGTCATCATGCGACTGTTCAGTTTAATGTTCTGTTTTCCAATCACGTTGTCTTGTGCTTTTGCTGTAGCTGGCAGTGTAAGAAGTGCCGAAACTACAAGAATCAGTAATTTTCTCATAAAACGATAAATTTTGGATGCAAAGGTACGAAAATATTCTCAATTCTTAATTCTTAATTCACATTTATTTCGTAACTTTGCAGCGTTATGAACAGATTGAAGATAGTAAGTGTGCTTCCCGCATTATTCGTCATAGCCTTCATGGCCCAGTCGTGCGGTCGTCCGGCGAACAAGGATGTCAGAGCCAGCCGGGCTGACAGCGTCATATTCGATATCGGTGCCGCCAAGGAGTATGAGCACATGCGCCAGGTGGTCGACAGTTTTGAAATCACCGGCGACATCTCCACGCTGGATGCCAACCGCTGGCGCGGCGTGTCTTACTATCATCAGGGACAGTACCGTATGGCAGAAATATGCTATCGCAAGGCGCTGGAGTGCGAGGTTACCAACGCCCAGGACCAGCTCAGCTATAACAAGTCTGCCCGTCGGCTGTCGGAACTGTTGCTGGTCAGAGGCGACTTTGAAGGCTCCTTGCGCGTAGCCGTTCCGGCGGTAAAGAAAATGGAAGAGTCAGGAATCGGCTCCGATATAGACTATGCCATTCTGCTCAATAATATCGGATGCTGTCAGCTGAACCTCGGACAAGACAAGGAAGCCAACGAGAGTTTTGTCACGGCCCGCGGCCACTATGCCAATCGCTGGCAGTCCGATACAACCAGCCGCGGATTCCAGGAAGCAGTACTGGGCACCGTATATACCAGTCAGGCCTATATCAAAACTCGCCGATATGCAGAATCCATCTACTGGATAGACCGTACGGAGATGCTGCTTAATAAGTATCGCCAGCGTCCGGACGCCCGTTCGGAATACTTTGACGAATACCAGGCTCACATTGAGATTATGCGTGCCGTAGCCTTGCAGCGCCTCAACAAACCCAAGGAGGCTGCTGAAGCCTATCAGCGTTTCTTGAGGACCGACTTTTCGAAGACTGCTAACGGACGTATCAATGCGAATGACTATTTGGTGGTCGCTGAGCGCTATCGTGAAGCTGCCGACAACTATCGCTATTTGGACGAAACGCTCGATGCCATGGGCATGGGAACCACTCTGGACAATATCCAACTATACTATCTGCCTAAATACCAGTCCAATGCCAAGGCAGGCCGGCGTGACTCGGCCATCGTTATCGGAGCACGAATCCTGACTCTGCTTGACTCCACCATCACCCATCAGAAAAACAGCGCCATGGCTGAGTTGGCTACCATCTACGACACACAAGGCAAAGAAGCCGAGATAGCCCGTAAAGAAGCTGAAGTCGGTCATACGCGACTGGTCGGAACGGGCATTGCCTTGGTGCTCATGATGGTATTCTTCCTTATTTACACCCTGCATAAGCGAAAGGCTGCCCATCGTCTGGCTGCAGCCCATAGCAAGCTGGAGGATGCTCATGCCAAGCTGAAAGTGGCTTATGACGAACTGGAGAAGACGACCAAGGCCAAGGAGCGCATGGCCAGCGAGCTGCGTATTGCCCGTGACATCCAGATGTCGATGGTCCCCAATATCTTCCCCCATTATCCCGGACTTGACATGTTTGCAGCCATGACGCCAGCCAAGGAAGTCGGTGGCGACTTGTACGGCTATTTGTTGCAGGGCGACGAACTCTACTTCTGCGTGGGCGACGTGTCGGGCAAGGGAGTTCCAGCCTCTCTCTTTATGGCTCAGGCCACTCGATTGTTCCGCACTCTGGCCGCCCAGCACATGATGCCGGCGGAAATCTGTACACGCATTAATGCAGAGTTGTCTGGCGAAGATAATCAGCAAGGTATGTTCGTCACCATGTTCCTCGGACTGGTAGACCTCCGCACGGGGCATATGGACTTTTGCAATGCTGGACATAATCCTCCTGTCTGGGGGCTTCCTCCACAATATCTGGAGGTAGAGTCGAATGCCCCCATCGGATTGTGGCCGGACATAGACTTTGTCGGTCAGTCCTTTGAGAACATCAAGGGCAGTCCCCTATTTATCTATACGGACGGACTGAATGAGGCTGAAAATCTGCAGCAGGAGCAGTTTGGCGACGACCGTCTGTTGGAAGTCCTGAACGCCTCCCGATTCTCCAGTGCACAGCAGGTGGTGGAGAAACTGGTGTCAGAAGTCGAACACCATCGCAATGGTGCAGAACCCAATGACGACCTGACAATGCTTTGCCTGCGGATAGACTAATGTTGTCATCCATAGGTAAACCAGTAGGAGTCTTCATCTACACACGAAAACGGATATAGGTACGGTCGTCGAACGAATTGTTGTCAGGGTGGAAACCTTTGGTGGCTTGAAAGTCGGGACCGATGTTGAGCGGATCAGCGTCGCGTTGGCGACTGAGACGCTCTTCGCTTTCCTGCAATGTCGGACACAGGAAAGGATAGCCGTCAGTGGCAAGGACTATTTCCCAGGGTTGGAAGTCAAGGGTGATGGTACGAACATGCTGGAAGGGAATGGGGAATCCGTCTACCACGCTATAGGCGATATTCTGCTGGCGCATGGTCTCTATCATGCGAGGAATAATGACGGGACGAGCAGTATCGTTTCGCAATAGTTCTTCGCGGGAGACGCCCTCTGCCAATAGCCTTTTCATTTCGTCTGCGCGTTGGGCTGCCAACTCGGTCTCAAAAGGCTTGGGATTGTCGTAGTAGGTATATGCTGGTGCAGACTGGTGTGCGTCAAGCGGTGCCACCAGACACTGGCAGTCGCCTACCATCCAAATTTCACGTGAGACACGGCTATAGACCACCACGGAAGCAGTCAGACGGTCTTCAGGATGCTCGGCTAATCGGGGCATCAGCGACTTTTTGTAATGTTTGCGGATGCTGGCAGTAACTCCTCGCAGGAATTCCTGGCAAGTGATGTTTTTCGGCATGTGGCTGATGTAGCGACTGGTGAGCTGCATGGCATAGCGGCCGTTGGAACGCCACAGACTATGGCGCAGCTGGCTCTTGGATGTGCTGCCATCGATGACGGCAATGAAATCAGCGGTGACGACGATGCCGTCCTCGCTTTTCACCTTGGGGTTCTTGGGAACGAGAGTCTGTTCTATGATTTGCATGATGAGGACAAAGTTCGTTAATCAGGTCGGTACGGCCAATGCGGCGCAGGCTTTGTTCGATATGCTGACGCTCCTCAGGTTTATACCAGAAGAAATACTGACGCTGAGCTTGTTTCTGCTGGGAGGTCTTGGCACTTTGTACGGGTTCCAGCGTATAGGGATCATAGCCTGTGTACCAAGTCTCGGTAGAGACGGTCATGGGGGTCGGTGTGAAGTCCTGCACCTGTTCGAGTTGGAAGTCAAGCCGTTTGGTCAGCACTGCCAATTCGGCCATGTCGGCTTCCGTACAACCGGGATGGCTGGAGATAAAGTAGGGGATGAGCTGCTGGCGCAGGCCTTCTTCACGGCAGATGCGGTCAAAGAGCCGCTTGAAGTCGTAGAATTGCGAGAACGACGGCTTGCGCATCAGTTTCAGCACATGGTCACTGGTATGTTCGGGAGCCACTTTCAGTCGCCCGCTGACATGACGCGTGATGAGTTCGCGGGCATACTCTATGGCAGCCTTGTTGGCAGCCTCGTCCTTGCTTTGGTATAGCAACAGGTCGTAGCGTACGCCACTGCCGATAAAACTCTTCTTGACTTCAGGAAGCGCATCAACGGCACGATAGATTTCGAGCAGTTTGGAGTGGTTGGTGTCCAGGTTGGAACAAATCTGTGGATGGATGCAGCTGGGGCGCTTACACTTCTCACAGGCCTTGTGGTTACGGCCATGCATACCGTACATATTGGCTGAAGGACCACCGAGATCGGAGAGATAGCCTTTGAAATCGTCCATTTGCACTACTTGGCGCACCTCTTTGAGAATGCTCTCCTTGGAGCGACACGTGATGAACTTGCCCTGATGGGCAGAGATGGTGCAGAAGGCGCAACCGCCAAAACAGCCTCGGTGAATATTGACCGAGTGGCGTATCATCTCGTATGCAGGAATGCGCTTGCCCTTATATTTAATATGAGGAACGCGCGTATATGGCAAGTCGTATGACGCATCCAACTCTGCAGTCGTCATGGGCGGATAGGGAGGATTGACGATGACCGTCTGATGACATACCTGTTGAACCAAACGTTGGGCATGCATCATGTTTGACTGCTCCTCGATGTGCCGGAAGTTCTCTGCCTGGGAACGCTTGTTCTTGAGGCACTCTTCATGGCTATGCAGCACAATGTCGCCTTCTGATGGCGTGTAGTTGGATGTCAGATAGACGGTTTGTGGAATGTCGTGAGGGATGTTTGCTGCGCTACGGCAAACCGTCGAACCAGGTGTTGAAAGCGTGTCAGCCAACCTGTTTGCCAGTTCCACAATGGGCTTCTCTCCCATACCATAGATAATGAGGTCGGCAGGGGCATCACAGAGGATGCATGGGCGTAGGCGGTCCTGCCAATAGTCGTAGTGTGTCAGTCTGCGCAAGGAAGCCTCAATGCCTCCCAGCACGATGGGAACATCAGGATATAACTGGTGTAGAATCTGGGAATAGACAATGGTCGGGTATTCTGGTCGCAAGTCATGACGCCCGTCAGGACTATAGGCATCTTCGGAACGCAGACGACGTGCGGCAGTATATTTGTTGACCATAGAGTCCATACATCCCGGAGCAATACCAAAGAAGAGCCTGGGACGTCCGAGTTTTCGAAAGTCACGGAAGTCTCCATGCCAGTCGGGTTGCGGCACGATGGCCACCCGATAGCCCGCAGCCTCCAGAGTGCGTCCAATGACTGCAGCTCCGAAGGATGGATGGTCTACGTAGGCGTCAGCTGAGAAGAGGATGATGTCCACCTCTTCCCAGCCACGCAATTCGAGTTCTTTCTTTGTCGTCGGCAGAAAATCAGTCAGTTTATATTCCAACTTGTATGTCTTTTAAAACTTTCAATTCTCAACTTAATTAAATGGCGTTCCCTGGAACGCACGTGTAGTCATGCCGAGATTGTCATTTCCCTTGTTTTTCCAATTAATGAATAAGATGACAAGCTGTTGCAATCCAAACGCCTTCATGTTGGGATGATAGATAACGTCCAGACAGAGGTCAATGAGGTTCTTGTCTTTGCCTGCCTCAGACTCAAGCATGGAACGAATGTTGAGTTTCAGTTTGTTGAGCACTTCTTCGTCCACATAACCATTCGAATCTATTAGGTCTCGGAACAGTTGATATTGTTCGATGGTTTGAAGATGTTCTTCAGAGATTTCCATACTGCGTGTGCCACTGGAGTTTGTTTGAATTTTGTACATAGTAAATGTTTTTAGTTAAAGTTATTTGATGAGATAGTTCAATATACCGTTCATGATGGAACTCCGTTTCTGACTGGTTTTGATACACTCGAAAGGGAATCCCATGACGAAGACGCTGTAGTCAGCACCTTTATAACCAACTGCAGCCCCGTAGCCGTCAGCATATTGCAAGGCAGTGATGGCAGGTTTTACAGGGTGCAAAATGTCGGTAGAGGTGGCTGCATAGTGCTCCTCATTGAGGTTCTTGTAGAAATAGATTTTTGTGCCCATGCCTTGCACCATGTTGGTCGAAGCCTGGCAGTATCCGCCATACTGACAATGTAAGACACGGCTCATGAATACCTGTTCATTGTCTGTTAGCATGTCCCGGCCGATATATGCTCCGCTGACCAGCAGACTTCCTCCCTGTAGGGTATAGTCGCGCAGTGCCTGCTGCATGGAGGGACGGAACGTTTTGTAGGACTCAACGCTGTGTCCGTCGGTATATTCGAGACCTAACAGCAGGTCAATGACTGCATAGTCTTTCAGCAACATGTGTCCTGACTCTACTGCCTCGCTGGAACAGCTGACAATATTGTAGTTTCCTGCAGACTGAATGGCTTGGGCATGAGTCATGACATAGTTAAAATCGTTGCCGGCAATGAGCATACCTGCCAGTTCGTCACTGCTGTCACCCAAGCCACCGATTTCTACCCCCATCTGGGTGCGGTCGAAATTGATTTGGCGTCCTACCCATCCGAAGGTCGGTCCATAGGTGATGCCAGGGTCTTGGTCAAGATTGAAGCCTTGGTGCAGTCCGTTCTCGAGGATGGCGGGAGAAGAGAGCCGATGGAAACCGTTCACAACCAAAATAGTTTGCTGTGCCTTGGGATGATAGAGCGTAGAGAGTACTTCTGTTGTGAAACTCTTTCCGCCACTGTTGCAGGCTGCCACCTTGAAGTGGTAAAGGATGTCTGGTTCGAGCTCTAATTCAAAATGGTTCTTGCGAACGTAGGTTCCATTATCAAAGTCAGACTCACCAACGGCCGTATAGACTATATAGCCTGTTGGGGTGGAAGAGGGTTCCTGTGGGTCTTCTACAGCATTCCAACTGAGACGTGCCTTTTGACCGTGAAGCTGTATACGGAAATGGTCGGGTGCCAATGGGGTCACCACGAAAGGTTTGTCATGCATGTTGGTGACATAACGCAGCAAGGTCTTATAGATGGAACGGGCCAGCGTAAAGCGGAAGTTGGGGTCTTGGCCATAGCGCATGTCAGGGAAACTCTGATGAGACATTGTTTCCAGAATAGCACTGGGAACCTCGGGAAGGCGTGTCTCGGAGTAGTTGCGGTCGTAGAGATTGCGGCGCTCCCATTTACCATATTTATAAGAAAGGTCCTTCTTTTCGTTATTCAACAACGACTCTGCGAGTTGATAAGAAGCCTGTCGCGAGATACCGGCATTGAGTTTTCCGTCGTTGAAGTCGGTGGTACAGATGGCCAGAGAACCATAGATGCTGCTGCCATCGGGGTTATAGCCTGCATCGCTATGTACGGCCAGCGATAATTCAAAGGGAACCTTTCGACCTTCCGTCTGGGGCATGTAGCAGGAGCCGCCACCCAACAGATTGGTCATCAGGGAACGGACATTGATGTCGTCAGCATAGTCGTTTTCTCCGTTTTTACTGCTGTAGACCTCGTAGGGCATTCCAGCCCACTGGGCATAATAGCGAGCTCCTTCAAGCGCTCTCGGCATACCGCTCGTGCTGCCATAGCGCTCGATGTTGCCCATGCCACCTCCGAATCGGACGGCATCGGTTGTCACCACACCACTGTTGTCGCTCTGATTGCTGACGGTGACACGATTGAATTCGCTGTATCCTGCATCGAAGTCGAAGGTACCTAAATAAACCCAGGTAGAGCCACCCATCTGCTGATTGACATGAAAGTGAGTGCGCTCACCTCGGTGCCATACTGTATAGAGTGCATTATCGATGCTGTTAGGTAGCGTCTGATAACTGACATAAACGGCATAGCGGCCCGCCTTCTTGAAATCTGGCTGATAGGTAGCCAACGAGTAGCGCGACTTGCTGGTGGTTGTTTTGCACATACGGGCAGATCCGGCTTCGAAGGGATTTTCACCATCGCTGTAGGTTCCTGTATGGATCATGAATCCCGGAACGGGTGAGGTCTTCCATGCTGTTTTAGAAGTCACCTCGACATAGTTGCGCTTGGAACCGTCGTTGTCGACGATGATTTCTTCTTTCTGCCAGTCGCGCTCACGAGGTGTGAAGACGATGGCTCCCGCATTCTCAAGCATGGGAATGAGGTAGGGCACTACGATGGTCTGGGTATATAAATCTTCAGTGGTGGCAAAAAGCTTAGGCCGTTGCCATCTCCACGTTGTTTCTTTCTGATCGTAGTAGTAGCCATGGCTGGCCCACAGGGCGAGATGCCTGCCTTGCAGTCCATGGTTGATGTCCAATGGGGTGGAAATGTTTTTCACCCAGGGCTCTCCGTTGTAGTCTATGTCACCCCATCGGGAGGTGTTGTCATCGTTGGCCGATACGGTAATGGGGAACAACAGGGTGAATATGTATAGTAACTTGCGCATCGTTTAAATTTCGCCAGTCGTAAAGTTCTCGGGCTTCTTTCCCTTGAAGTCCTTGAAATAGGTCTTGATTTCTTTCATCTGTGTATCGATGTCACCATTGGGAATAATGGTCTTGGTGCAGTTGATGAGCCGTTTCTCGTAGTCAACGCCATAGAGCAGGATAGGAATCTCTGCCTTCTGAGCGATATAGTAGAACCCTTTCTTCCATTCCGGATTGGGCGAACGCGTGCCTTCGGGTGTGATGCAGAGCATAAAGTGCTGGGTCTGACGAGCTGTCTCGGCCAGATTGTCCGTCATGCTGGTATGTTTGCTGCGCCATACGGGAATGCCACCTAAGCGACGAAACAACGGACCGAGGGGCCAGAAGAACCATTCCTTCTTCATGAGGAAGTTACTCTTCATCCCTTCTGCTCCACTGTATAGTTGGCCGATGAGAAAGTCCCAGTTGCTGGTGTGTGGGGCCAGACAGATAATAAACTTATTGGGGTGCGCCTCAGTGATATTGGCAGTCCACCCCATCTGTTTGTAAAGTAGCCAACGGCAAAATGATTTCCACATAGTTTTCAAAGTGTACTGATTTGGTCAATGATTTCTCCCACTTGTGCTGCGAACTTTTCTCTCAGGTCCTTGTAATATACCTTAGAAAGAATACCCGGTTCTGGATGTGAAATACGGCGAATGAAATGATCCTGCATCTTGATAATGCTGAAGATCAAAGCCTCTGCTGTGTCAGGATTGTGCCCGTAGAGAGACGCGGCAACACATTCCGCGAATAGCTCTTCGCAGATGAGCGTGATGGAACGTTTGAGTGATCTTTTGTTAGCCATAAACTTGATTCTCCTTATTTATTATATGGTTGTTTGCGTTGTCAAAGATACGAAAACTTTTCCATAAAACAAAGCTTGTCAGCAAAAAAAACCTTAAAAAGCATGTTTTCTTTGTGTTTTCTCATAGAAAAAGCGTATTTTTGCATTTCGAAAGCTTGCGACTGGATGGTCAAAGCAACGTAGAAGGTTACAATTATTCATTTTTAAAATAGTTAAGACAATGGAAAAAAGTGCATTGCAAATTGCAAGAGCTGCCTACCAGCCAAAACTGCCTAAGGCGCTCCAGGGAGCTGTGAAAGTTAAAGAAGGTGCTGCCACACAGAGCGTGGGCGATCAGGAAGAAATCAAAAAGCTCTTCCCCAACACCTATGGTATGCCTGTTGTAGAGTTTGAACCCGCTACAGAGGCCAATACCACGAAGATGAACGTCGGTATCATCCTGTCAGGTGGTCAGGCTCCTGGTGGTCACAACGTGATTACTGGTCTGTTCGATCAGATTAAGAAGCTGAACCCCGAGAACCGCCTCTTCGGATTCATCCTGGGTCCTGGCGGACTGGTCGACCACAACTATATGGAGTTGACTGCTGACATCATTGACGAGTATCGCAATACTGGTGGTTTCGACATGATTGGCTCTGGTCGTACCAAACTGGAGAAGGTGGAACAGTTTGAGAAGGGTCTTGAGATTATCCGCAAGCTCGACATCAAGGCTATCGTGATTATCGGTGGTGACGACTCGAACACCAACGCCTGTGTGCTGGCTGAGTACTATGCAGCCAAGAACTACGGTGTTCAGGTAATCGGTTGTCCTAAGACCATTGACGGCGACCTGAAGAACGAGCAGATTGAGACCTCTTTCGGTTTCGATACCGCTTGTAAGACCTATTCAGAGCTGATTGGTAACATCGAGCGCGACTGCAATTCTGCCCGTAAGTACTGGCACTTCATTAAGGTGATGGGCCGCTCGGCTTCTCACATCGCTTTGGAGTGTGCCCTGCAGACCCAGCCTAATATCTGTCTCATCAGCGAGGAAGTGGAGGCTAAGAAGCAGGGGCTTGATGACATCGTGACTTACATCGCAGATGTGGTTTGTAAGCGTGCTGCCGATGGCAACAACTTCGGTACTGTCATCATTCCTGAGGGGCTGATTGAGTTCATTCCCGCCATCAAGAAGCTCATCGCTCAGCTGAATGACGTGCTGGCTCAGCCGGAGGTCAAGAATCTGGGTCGTAGCGAGATTATTGACTTTGCCAAGAGTCACCTGTCAGATACCAATCTGGAGGTGTTCAACTCGCTGCCTACCAACGTGGCCCGTCAGCTGGCTCTTGACCGCGACCCCCACGGAAACGTGCAGGTATCGCTCATTGAGACCGAGAAACTGCTTTCTACGATGGTTGCCCAGAAACTGGAACGTCGTAAGAAGGTCGGCAAGTATGCCGGTAAGTTCTCTGCCCTGCACCACTTCTTTGGCTATGAGGGACGTTGTGCTGCTCCTTCTAACTTCGATGCAGACTACTGCTATGCGCTTGGAACCTCTGCTGCTCAGCTGATTGCCAATGGCAAGACGGGTTACATGGCTATCGTGAAGAATACGACTGCTCCTGCTGACCAGTGGATTGCCGGTGGTGTGCCCATCACCATGATGATGAACATGGAGAAGCGTAATGGCGAGATGAAACCTGTTATCCGTAAGGCCCTTGTTGAACTGGACGGTGCTCCTTTCAAGGCATTTGCTCAGGAGCGTGACCGTTGGTCTCGCGAGACAGCATACGTCTATCCTGGTCCTATCCAGTACTGGGGACCCACGGAGGTGTGCGACCAGCCCACTAAGACACTTGCCCTCGAGAAGGCTAAGTAATGCCCCAGAAGCGGACAACACATAGAAAAACGACATCCGGACGCCGTACCGGCCCAGTGCCCCATAGGCGTCCGAATGTCTTTGTTCGTCTGTTGCAGCACATGCCTGGTTGGGCATGGTGGATAGGCGGAGGCTTGGTGTCCGCAGCCTATATATATTTCTTTTATTATTTCTTCATCAGTCCTTTTGGTTTCCGTTTCCGTGCGCTCTATGGTGACATCAGCTATCCTGAAGGCTACGAAATCCATGGTATTGACATCAGCCACCATCAGGGTGAAATCGATTGGCAGACGCTCAAAGACGAGGGCATGATAGACAAGTTCCCCGTGCGCTTTATCATGATTAAAGCCACTGAAGGAGCGACTAAGATTGATGAAAATTTTATTGACAACTTCTATCAAGCCAGAGAGTACGGCTTTACCCGTGGCGCCTACCACTTCTACAGCGTTCATTCTCCAGCAAAGGCCCAGGCTGAGTTTTTTATCAAGAATGTCAAACTGGAGAGTGGCGATCTTCCGCCCGTACTCGATGTGGAGCACAAACCTAAGAACCAGACCGACGAGGAGTTCAAACAGAGCGTCCAACTGTGGCTGAATATGGTTGAGTTCCACTATGGTGTGAAGCCTATCATCTATACTTACTACAAGTTTAAGATGAAATACCTAAACGACTCGGTATTTGATGCTTATCCTTATTGGATAGCCCACTACTACGTAGAGAAGGTTGAGTATAAAGGCGCTTGGAAGTTCTGGCAGCATACGGATGTGGGAAAGTTGCCAGGTATCAAAGGAAATGTAGACTTCAATATTTATAACGGCTCTTTCTACGATTTGCGCAAGATGACCATCGGGGCTCGCGAGCAGATTGGAGAGGAAGCTTATCAAGACTAAAGGATTTATCCCAAGAAACAAATTTTCATAAGCCATGCTCAAAAACTTACTATTATCATTATTCTTGACACTTACTGCTCAGCCCATGCTGGCTGACAAGACACCCGAGTGGAGCAATCCACAAGTCAATCATCAGAACCGTGAGGCACGCCGTGCCAACTTCTTCGCCTACGAGACGGAGGCTTTGGCGAGGGCTGGAGAGAAAGTCCGTTCAGAGCGCTACTTGTCGATGGAAGGCATGTGGCGATTCTGTTTTGTGAAAAACCATCAGGACGCGCCTGCAGGCTTCTACCTGACTGGCTACGACGATTCCCAGTGGGAGGACTTCCCCGTTCCTGGACTGTTCGAGCTGAATGGCCACGGCGACCGCATCTACAAAAATATTGGCTATGCCTGGGCGACCACCTTTGACACCAATCCACCATACGTCGGCGAGACGGAGAACTACACAGGCTCTTATCGTCGTGAGTTCACGCTGCCCGCCAGTTGGAAGGGGCAGCAGGTGCTGTTTCATGTAGGTTCTGCTACCAGCAACCTCAAGGTGTGGGTCAACGGCCGCTATGTGGGTTATAGCGAGGACTCGAAGGTCGCTGCGGAGTTCGATATTACCAAATATGTCAAGCCCGGCAAGAATCTGATTGCCATGCAGGTGATGCGCTGGTGTGACGGAAGCTACTTGGAGGACCAGGACTTCTGGCGCTTTACGGGTATTGCCCGCGAGGTCTATCTCTATGCCCGTCCGAAGACCTATATTGAGAACATCCAGATTCTGCAGGACTGGAATGTAGAGGAACAACGTGGGGAGATAGGCTATACCGTCGATGTGAAGAATCCGTCCGGTGTCAGCCTGGAAGTGGCACTGGAGGACCAGCAGGGCCGCGTCATCTTCAAGCACGACGGCCATCAGTGGCCTTACTATCACCACGAGAACTTCATGCTCGACCCCAAGGATGTGAAGCCATGGACGGCAGAGACCCCCAACCTGTATAACCTCATGATTACGCTGAAGAAGAAAGGGGAGGTGCTGCAGGTGGTTCGCCAGCGTTTAGGCTTCCGTCATGTGGAAATCAAGGGCGGCCAGCTGTTGCTCAACGGCCAGCCTATATTAATAAAAGGTGTCGACCGCCACGAGCTGGACCCCGATGGAGGCTATGTGGTGTCGATGGACCGTATGCGTGAGGACATCCGCATCATGAAGCAGCTGAACATCAATGCCGTGCGCACCTCGCACTATCCGGACGATCCGCGCTGGTATGAGCTCTGTGACTCGGCAGGGCTGTACCTTGTGGCCGAGGCCAATCTGGAGAGCCACGGCATGGGCTACGGAGACCGCACGCTGGCCAAGAACGAGAGCTTCCGCCAGATGCACCTGGAACGCAACCAGGGCAATGTGCTCACTCTGCGCAACCATCCCAGCATCATCATCTGGAGCATGGGCAACGAGGCCGGCTACGGGCCTAACTTCGAGGCTGTCTACGACTGGATTAAGAGCGTGGACACCACTCGTCCCGTGCAGTACGAGCAGGCCGGACAGAACGGCAAGACCGACATCTTCTGCCCCATGTACTATTACTATCGTGACTGCGAGCGCTATGCCAAGGGTGACAATCCGCGTCCGCTCATCCAGTGTGAGTATGCCCACGCCATGGGCAACTCGATGGGCGGTTTCAAGGAGTACTGGGACTTGGTACGCAAATACCCGAAATATCAGGGTGGCTTCATCTGGGACTTCGTCGACCAGGCTTTGCGCGACAAGAGCAAGGTGACGGGCAAGGAAATCTTCACTTACGGTGGCGACTACGGGCGCTATCCTGCCACCGACTACAACTTCAATTGCAACGGCATCATTGCTCCCGACCGCCGGCTGAATCCCCATGCTTACGAGGTGGGCTACTATTATCAGAATGTATGGGTGACGGACAAGGGACTGAAGGACGGCAAGTATGAAGTCTTCAACGAGAACTTCTTCACGTCGCAGGATGACCTGAAGCTGGTGTGGAAGGTGAAGAAACACAGTGGCAGTATGGCTGTCAAGGGGGTTGGCCCTCAGCAGCGCAAGACCTTTACGGACGAGCAACTGAAGCAGACGCTCAGCCGTGTGCTGATGCATCATGCCAACGATGAGGTTTGTGTGGACTTCGCTTTCATGCAGGGCGAACAGGTGGTCGCCCGCCAGCAGTTTGTCGTCCAGCCCTACCAGTTCCCCTCGTTAGCCCCCCAGCAGGCAAAGGTCGAGACCGAAGAGACCAAGAGCTACATCAAGCTCACGGCGGCAGGCACGACCATGACCGTCGGCAAGCAGACCGGGCTGATAGACTATCTGGACATCGACGGACAGCCCATGCTGGTGGACCGCCAGAGCATCACGCCTGAGTTCTGGCGTGCCCCGACGGACAACGACTACGGTGCCCGCCTGCAGCAGCGCTTCGCCCAGTGGAAGAACCCTCAGATGAAGGTGGAGAACTGTACGGTCAGCGACAATAGTGTTGTTGCCAAGATAGATATGCCCACAGTCAAGGCGAAGCTGACCATGACCTATACGCTGCAGCCGTCTGGCGAGGTCATCGTGCGTCAGCAGCTGGAGCCTCAGGGCGAGACGAAAGACCAGTGGATGTTCCGCTACGGTGTGCAGTTGCAGATGCCCAAGCAGTATGGCCAGGTGAAGTATTACGGCCGTGGCCCGCACGAGAACTACTGCGACCGCAACAGCTCTGAGTTCATTGGCCACTACGAGGGGGCGGTGAAGGATGAGTACTTCCCCTACGTCCGTCCCCAGGAGAGCGGCAACCATACCGACGTGCGCTGGTTCCGCGTCTACAATCCGCAGACGGGTAGGGGACTGGAGTTCGTGGGCAACGCCCCCCTGGAGTGCTCGGCACTGCCTTACCTGATGGAGAATCTCGACGGTGGCGTGAACAAGGATGCCCCACGTCGCTACAAGCACAGTGGCGACCTGGAGGAGCGTCCGCTGACACAGGTGCACATCCAGCAGCGCCAGATGGGTCTGGGTTGTGTCAACTCGTGGGGAGCATGGCCTGAGCGTCAGTACATGGTGCCCCTGCAGTCATACGACTTCACCTTTGCCATCAAGCCGCTGCGATAGACGGACAACCCCCAAAGCAATTATATAAATGATGAAACGAACGATTCTTTTTTCAGCAGCACTCGTGGCGACAGTGTACGCCACGGCCTGCACCAACTTCATTGTCGGCAAGAAAGCCTCTGTGGACGGCTCGGTCATCTGCAGCTACAATGCCGACTCGTATGGCGCCTTCATGAATCTGGCCCACTATCCTGCCGCCAAGCATCGGAAGGGCGACATGCGTAAGATTTACGAGTGGGACACGAACAAGTATCTGGGCGAGATTCCCGAGGCTGCCGAGACCTACAACGTGGTGGGCAACATCAACGAGTGGCAGGTGACCATCGGCGAGACGACCTATGGCGGTCGCGAGGAGATGGTAGACTCGACGGGACTCATCGACTACGGCTCCCTCATCTACATCGGCCTGCAACGCTCGAAGTCGGCCCGCGAGGCCATCGGCGTCATGACGTCGCTGGTCGAGCGCTACGGCTACTACTCCGAGGGTGAGACGTTCACCATCTGCGACCCCAACGAGGCTTGGATTCTGGAGATGCAGGGCTGTGGCCCCGACCGCCAGAAGTCGAAGGAGCGTGTGGTGTGGGTGGCTCGCCGCATTCCCGACGAGGCCATCTGCGGTCACGCCAACCAGAGCCGCATCGGACGCTTCCCGCTGAAGGACAAGGAGAACGTGCTCTACTCGAAGAACGTCATCAAGTATGCCCGCCAGATGGGTTGGTACGAGGGCAAGGACGAGGACTTCTCGTGGAAGCTGGCCTATGCCTTCCCCGATTTCAGCGGCCGCCGCATCTGCGACGCCAGGGTGTGGAGCTTCTTCAACCACCACGTGAAGGGCATGGACCGCTATCTGCCGTGGGCACTGGGCAAGGACAAGGATGCCGAGGACATGCCGCTGTGGGTCATTCCCGAGAAGAAGCTGAGCGTGGCCGACGTGATGGCCGACATGCGCGACCACTACGAGGGCACTCCGCTGGCCATCGACTCGGCGGACATCGGCGGCGGCATCTGGCAGATGCCCTACCGTCCCACGCCATTATATTATAAGGTGGACGGCAAGAAGTACTTCAACGAGCGTCCCGTCTCGACGCAGCAGACCTCGTGGTCGTTTGTCAGCCAGATGCGCTCGTGGCTGCCCCGTCAGGTGGGCGGCTGCTTCTGGTTCGGCAACGACGACGGCAACATGGTGGCCTACACGCCCGTCTACTGTTCGATGATCGAGCGCCCCGAGTGCTACAACACGCCGGGGGCCGACGAGCTGAACTTCTCGACGAAGAACGCCTACTGGGTCGAGAACTGGGTCAGCAACATGGTCTATCCGCGCTATCAGATGCTGTTCCCCTCGCTCCGTGCGGTGCGCGACTCGCTGCAGCAGGCTTACTTCCAGCAGCAGCCCGCCGTCGAGGCCAAGGCCAGGAAGATGCAGCCCGCCGAGATGCAGCGATTCCTGAACGACTATAGCGTCCGTCAGGCTCAGCAGATGCTGGAGCGCTGGCGCCAGCTGGCCTTCTATCTGGTGGTCAAGTACAACGACATGACCATCCGTCCCGAGGAGAACGGTCGCTTTGCCCGCGGCAAGTATGGACTGGGGGCTACGGTGAAGCGTCCGGGATTCCCCACACCCTATGCCCGCGAAATCGTCCGCCAGACGGGTGACCGATATGCCGTGCCAGAGTAAGGCGTGCTCCTAAATTTTTACAAAATCGCCCCGTTTTGGCGATTCCCTTACAGATGGCTAAAACAGTTCATGCGCATGATTTGAGTGAATCATGCGCATGATTTTATCCAGTCATGCGCATGAATGAGTCCGTTCATGCGCAAGGGGTAAAAAGGGCCTGTTTTGTCCGGACATTGAAATAATCCGACAAAGCGCCTCCTTCTACAGCGGATATTCCTCGAAGGCGTAGAGTACGGTCGACAGGTAGCGCTCACCCGTGTCGGGCAGCAGTACCACCACCTTCTTGCCCTTGTTCTCGGGACGCTTCGCCACCTCGGCAGCCGCATAGAGTGCCGCACCGGCAGAGATGCCTACCAGCAGCCCCTCCTGCCGGGCTATCTGACGACCCGTGCGGATGGCGTCGTCGTTGTCGACGTCAAACACCTCGTCGATGAACTCGCTGCTGTACGTCTTGGGCACGAAGCCGGCGCCGATGCCCTGAATCTTGTGCGGACCGCTCTGGCCGCCGTTCAGCACGGGGCTCGACTTCGGCTCCACGGCTACTATCCGGACGTCCTTCTTCTGCTCCTTCAGATATTTGGCCACGCCCGACACCGTACCGCCAGTGCCGACACCGGCCACGAAGATGTCTACCTCGCCGTCCGTCTGAGCCCAGATTTCGGGACCCGTCGTGGCATAGTGCTTGGCGGGGTTGGCCTGGTTCTCAAATTGCTGCAGGATGACGCTGCCGGGAATCGAGTCGCGCAGCGCCTCGGCAGCACGGATGGCTCCGGGCATACCGTCCTTGCCGGGCGTCAGACGCACCTCGGCACCGTAGGCTTTCACCAGGTTGCGACGCTCCACGCTCATGGTCTCGGGCATGGTCAGGATGAGCTTGTAGCCCTTGACGGCCGACACCAGCGCCAGTCCCACGCCCGTGTTGCCGCTGGTAGGCTCGATGATGGTGGCCCCGGGCTTCAGGATGCCCTTCTGTTCGGCGTCCTCAATCATGGCGAGGGCTATGCGGTCCTTGACGCTGCCGCCGGGGTTAAAGAACTCTACTTTCGCAATGAGGGGCGTTGCGAGCCCCTTCTCTGCCGAAAATTTGTTGAGCTCAAGTAGTGGGGTGTTGCCGATGAGCTCCGTCAGCTGTTTTGCAATCTTTGCCATAGTCTTTATTCTTTTATTTCGATATTTCGATGTTTCGTTATTTCGATGCTTCGACGCTTCCTTAAACTATATCTTGTCGAATGCCTGCCGCAGGTCGTCCAGAATGTCGTCAATGTGCTCCGTGCCGATGCTCAGACGGATGGTCGACGGCGTGATGTGCTGTTCCTTCAGTTCCTCGGGCGACAGCTGCGAGTGGGTGGTGGTGTAGGGGTGGATGACCAGGCTCTTCACGTCAGCCACGTTGGCCAGCAGGGAGAATATCTCCAGCGAGTCGATGAATCGCCAAGCCTCCTTCTCGCCACCCTTGATTTCGAAGGTGAAGATGCTGCCCGCGCCCTTCGGGAAGTACTGCTCATACAGCGCGTGGTCGGGGTGCGACGGCAGGCTGGGGTGGTTGACGCTGGCAACCTTCGGATGCTGCTTCAGGAAGTCCACAACCTTCAGCGCATTCTCCACGTGACGCTCCACGCGCAGGCTCAGCGTTTCCAGTCCCTGCAATAATATAAACGCATTGAATGGTGAAATTGTTGCACCGGTGTCCCTTAAAATTACGGCACGGATGCGGGTGACGAATGCCGCAGCCCCGGCAACGTCGGCAAAAACGGCTCCGTGGTACGAGGGGTCGGGCTTGGCCAGCGTGGGATATTTGTCGGCATTGGCCTTCCAGTCGAAGTGTCCGCCGTCCACGATGACACCGCCCAGGCTTGAGCCGTGACCGCCTATGAACTTGGTGGCCGAGTGTACTACGATGTCGGCTCCGTGCTCCAGGGGACGAATCAGGTACGGCGTGCCGAACGTGTTGTCGATAATCAGCGGCAGCTGGTGCTTGTGGGCCACCTCGGCCAGGGCGTCAATGTTGGTGACGTCCGAGTTGGGATTGCCGAACGTCTCGGCATATATTGCTCTTGTGTTGGGTCGGATGGCAGCCTCGACGGCCCGCAGGTCGTTCACGTTGACAATGGTGTTCGTGATGCCCTGATTGGCCAGCGTGTGGGTTATCAGGTTGTACGAGCCGCCATACAGGTTGTCGGCAGCCACGATGTGGTCGCCGGCCAGCACAATGTTCTGCAGCGCATACGTGACGGCAGCGGCTCCCGAGGCCACGGCCAGACCGGCCACACCGCCTTCCAGTGCTGCCACGCGGTCCTCGAACACGCCCTGTGTCGAGTTGGTCAGCCGACCGTAGATGTTGCCCGCGTCGCGCAGTCCGAAGCGGTCGGCAGCATGTTGTGAGTTACGGAAGACGTACGATGTCGTCTGGTAGATGGGGACGGCACGTGCGTCAGTTGCGGGGTCAGCCTGTTCTTGGCCTACATGCAGTTGCAGAGTCTCGAAACGATAGTTCTTCTTGTTGCTCATAATTCTGTTCCTTTCTTTTTTTATTTAATATGTTTATTATTATATGTTACTCTGTCTTCGGGCAGTTATTTTGTCTTTCCGACGGTGCAAAGGTACGAACTTTAGAAATATCCACCAAATTGTTTGGCAAATACGGAAAATATCCCTATCTTTGCACCCGAAACCTCGCAAATATTCTATTCGGGGTTCCGCAAACCGACGTAAACAGAAAATTATTCCAACGAACGCTATGAACACCTTAGACGAAACCGATTTGCAGATACTGCGCACCCTGCAAAAGAACGC
>DEWO01000022.1 GCA_002363695.1 Prevotella sp. UBA3208 | reverse complement strand
TACGTGGTCCGTCGTGACGGACAGATTGAGACGGGACGGCCGGAGTACATGGTCGGCGCCCACTGCCAGAACCACAACGCCCATTCGATAGGCGTGTGCTACGAGGGCGGGCTGGACATCCGCGGTCAACCCGCTGACACGCGCACCGAGGCACAGAAGGAAGCGCTCAGGCGGCTGCTGAAGGCACTGAAGGAGCGCTACCCCCGCGCCCTCATCGTAGGCCACCGCAACCTGAACCCGCTGAAAGCCTGCCCGTGCTTCGATGCCGTGAAGGAGTATTCACAACTACAGCCATAAAAAACGGCAGGCCAGAGAACTCGGAGGAAAGAGGAAAGGGGAGGTGCTCACTGATTGGTTAAATCGTGGCACCTCCCCTGTTTGCTGTTGTATCTCGATGGAGGGTTGTTCACCCCAGGCTGTTACTTGATGACCTTGGAGGTCACGGTCTGGCCGTTAGCCATGCGCTCCACGCGGATGTTGATGCCCCGCTGTGGCTCAGCCAGTCGCCGTCCGTTCAGGTCGTAGTACTCGGTAGCCGTGATGGCAGAAGCAGGCGTGACTTATTTCTGAATATATTTTTTACCGTTCTTTATAACGATACCTTTGTAGTCCTCGCTGACGCGCTGGCCTCTGAGGTTGTAGCAGACTGTAGTCTTAGGGGTGTTGACGGCTGCTGACACAGACTCGATGCCAGAAGCATCTTTATACAGCGTGTTTCCTGCCTTGGTGCTGACCTCAGTAGGAACCGTATTGACATCTGCTACGGTATAAGAGTAGGGAACGGTAACGGTAGTCCCGAATGAGGATGGCTTGCTGGCACTGGCAGCATAGTTGTTGTCTGCCCAGGTTACGGCAACAGCACCAGACTGGTTGTAGATGTTCTTGACGCCTGTTGCAAAGTAGTTGCCTTCCACCAAGAATTCAGAATTCTTACGCGGATTGATGGAAACACTATTGCCGACACAGGTATAGTAGTTGTTCAGCATGTGAATCTTTCCCGCGCGAGCCATAGGCATACGCTGATTGCAGTCTGTTCCCCACCAGTTGAAGGCGAACGTGGTGTTTAAAGTTCCTACAGTCTCTTTGTCGCTGCTACCTATCAGGTTGGTGTTACGATGGTCGTAAGAACGGTCGGTATAGCTAAAGGTACACCAGCTGACAGTATTGAAATCTGACGCGTTGGTAATGTCGAAGTTACCGTCCGTTCCGTCAGTGAACTGGCAATGGTCAACCCAGCAGTGTTTGGAACCGGTAAAAGAAATCAGGTCGGCACCACCGACGTCCACGGCACCGGGACCTACGAAGTTGATGTTGCGGATGATGACGTTCGTACAGCTGCTGAAGGAGAAGATGCCTGCCTTCCGGCAAGATTCGCTCTTATCACCGGTCTGGTCAATGATGGTCTGGCGGGTTACAAACTCTCTTTCCTCATCAACAGACTCCCCGTTGGACAGCGTGCCTCCAGTACCGGAACTGGAACTCTTACTCTTGACATTAGCTTTATCGAGTGCTTCTTTGATTTCGGGCGTCACATACCATTTGGTACATAGACGGGCATTGTTGATGCCTAATAGCGTCTTGCCAGTGCCTTGCGAACTGGGCAGACCAATAGTGCTGCTGATGATGAAGTCACCCTCAGACCCATCAAAGATAATAACTTTGTTATTCTGGATAGCGGTGTTAATTTTAGATTTCATGTCCTTGGGTGTGCCGTCGGCATTCTTCTCTGCCTTCAGCACGACTACTTTGCCCGTGAAGTCGCCGGGCACAGGATAGGTGTAGCATCCGCCACCTGTAACATTGTAGGTGCTGCTGGCATCTGTGCGTGAAGATACGGTGCAGAAACCGAAAGGCTTGCTGGTGTCAAAGTCGTCAGCTATTGCTGACAGCGAGAATGCTGCCAGCAATAGGGTGGATACGTATTTCTTCATATTCTTTTCCATTTTATATTCCTTTATTTACTTACTCATCAGGTTCTCGGTGGTGTAGCCCAGCATCTCCATTTCGAGGGAGGCCCAGATGAAGGGACCTACGCCCTTGGCATCGTTAGAGCGGATGGGCTCCGAGAGATAGTAGGCGTAGCTGCCGTCACGACGGCGGTTCTCCTTGACGCTGCCCTTGGGGTTGATGCGCTTCATGGCTGCCTCGACCTCAGGGGTGACTGCCGGACCAAGACCTGCAACCTCGCAGCACTGGGTGAGCGAGATGGTCTTGTCGGGATGAATCTGGATGAACCGTTCTATCATGCTCTTGTAGGCACGGATGCCGGCATCGCGGTACTTCTCACCGACGTAGCCTTTGCGGTAAGCCTTCAGCAGGACATAGGTGAACATGGACGAGCAGGTGCTCTCCAGATAATTCTTCTCGCGCTCGGGGCTGTCCATGACCTGATACCACAGACCGGTCTTCTTGTCCTGCCACTTCAGGATGGCGTCGAGGTCTTTCTGCAGCAGGTCGATGACCTCTGAGCGGCGTGCGTAGTTCTCGGGCAGTGCGTCGAGCACCTCGATGAGGGCCATGGAGTACCAGCCCTGGGCGCGGCCCCAGCAGTGCTGTGACAGACCGGTCTCGTTGTCGCTCCAGAAGGCCTTGCGTGTCTCGTCGTAGGCATGGCGGTTCAGTCCGGTCTTGGGGTCTAGGGTGCGCTGGTAGGTTATCTTGAGCTGATTGACGGCGTCGTCGTAGATTTTGGTGACGGCACCTTTCTTCTTGTCCTTGGCCGAGAGGGTGATGGGAGCCGTCAGCGTGCGGAAGGGCAAGCCCATGAAGATGCCGTCGAGCCATACCTGGTAGGCGTAGATGGCTTTGTGCCAGAAGACCTTGTCGGCAATGGTGCGCGGCTGGTCGTTCAGTTGTTTCATCATGGTCTTCATGGCCAGCAGGTTCTTCGCCTCGGGCCAGTTTTGGTACATTCGGGTGACGAAATGTCCGGTGCGGATGTTGTCGAGGTTGTAGTCCAGGATGTTATATCCTGTGATGTTGCCCTGTTCGTCAATCATCTTGTCGGTGTACATCTTGCAGTAGTTGTAGATGTCCTGTCCGCCGTAGCGGAGGTAGGTATCAAGCATTCCCTCCAGTTCAATGCCCATGACGTATGACCACTTGGGCTTCTTGGCGAAGTCGAGCATGTAGGACTGTGGCACGCGCTTCATCTCGGAGTAGGTGAGCCACTCGGAATAGTGCTTGTACGGCATCTCCTGTAGTACGAGGGAGCCGTTGATCATGAGATTCTCGTACTTCACGTCCTGCGCGAGGCCAATCTGGTGTATGGGCTTGTTGTAGACGCCGTCGAACTGGCAGTTGCGTACGGTGATGTTGTTGACGGTATAAGCCAGTTTCGGGTCTTCGTAGCCGACTATCATGACGCCGTACTTAGACTTCTTGCAGGTGACGTTCTCCATGGTGACGTTGCGCACGGTGGGGTAGAATCCGCGGCAGCAAACCTCGCGCGGCTCGTAGTCGGTATTAATCTTGAGCACGGCTTCCTTGCACTGTCCGACGGTGACGTTGCGCATGTTGATGTTTTCGATGACACCGCCTCGGCAGGAGTTGGTCTTGATGCGCAACACGCGGTCCAGCGAGGGAGAGTCCATTTCGCAGTTCTCGGCATAGACATTCTGGCAGCCGCCGGAAATCTCAGAGCCGATGACCACGCCACCGTGACCGTTGTTGAACTTGCTGTTGCGTATGATGATGTTCTTCGACGGTGTGCCGGCAAAACGGCCCTGACCACCCTCGCGGCCGTCGTTGTTGCGTCCGCTCTTGATGGCTATGCAGTCGTCGCCGGTGTTGAAGTAGCAGTTTTCTATCAGTACGCGGTCGCACGACTCCGGGTCGCATCCGTCGCCGTTGGGTCCGTCGTTGTTGATGTGTACGCCGCGAACGGTAATATCCTTCGACAGCAGGGGATGGATGACCCAGAAGGGTGAGCGCAGCAGGGTGATGTCCTCAATGAGGATGCCCTCGCACTGGTTGAAGTTGATCATCTGGGGACGCAGGCCGTCTTGGGGGCCAAAGCGGCGCTGGTCCATGTCCACGCCGTCCTCAGCCTGTTTCAGCAGACGGGCGCGGGCTCCCATGTTTTGTGCAATGCCTCCCTCCTTCATGCCGAATTTCTTGCTGCCGCACCAGGGCCACCAAGTATCGTTAGAGCCGCCGCCGTCGATGGTACCCTTGCCCGTGACGGCAATGTCGCGTGCCTGGTAGGCGTAGATCAGCGGCGAGAGGTTCCAGCAGTCCAGTCCCTCCCATCGGGTGGGTACGATGGGATAGAGTTCCGGCTCGAAGGCAAACTCCAGTACGGCTCCCTCCTGAACTTCCAGATTGACGCCGGACTTGAGCTGGATGGCAGCTGTGAGGAATTTTTGTCCGGCGGGAATGACCACGCGTCCGCCGCCCTTCTTCGAGCACTTGTCGATGGCTTTCTGGATGGCCTTTTGGTTCTTGGCGGCTGTGTTGGTGGGATTTGCGCCGTACTTGGTGATGTCATACACTTTGTCGGCAAACTGTGGCAGGCGTATGCTCTGCTCAATCTGTTTGTACTGCTGGTCGTCCCAGCCCTTGGCCTGTGCGGTCAGGGCGACGATGCACAGCATCAGCAACGATAATAGCTTTTTCATCTTGTCTTGTTTTAGTAGTTTTGTGTGCAAAGTTAATGAAAAAGCGTGAGATAACCCACGCTTTTACAAATTTTATTATTTATCCAAGGCCGCGAAGAGGCAGTCCAGCGCCAAGTCCGGATTTCCGCCGGACTCGTCGAGCAGGGTGACGAATTTGGAGCCGATGATGGCGCCGGCGGCGTTGTCTTGGGCGGCCTGCAGCGTTTGCTTGTTGCTGATGCCGAAGCCGATCATGCGTGGATTGCGCAATTGCATCTCGTCGATGCGTCGGAAGTATGCTTGCTTCTGCTCGTCGAAGGATTGCTGTGCGCCGGTGGTTGCGGCTGAGCTGGTCATGTAGACGAAGCCGTCGGTGTGGTCGTCGATGAATCGGATGCGCTCGTCGCTGGTCTCTGGGGTGATGAGCATGATGACGCGGAGGTCGTAGCGGTCGGCGACGGGCTTGACGGAGGCCAGATAGTCGGCGAACGGCAGGTCGGGGATGATCATGCCTGAGACTCCGGCCTCGGCGCACGCCTGGCAGAAGGGCTCGATGCCGTAGTGTAGGATGGGGTTGAGGTATCCCATGAGTATGAGCGGGATTTTGACCTTGTCCCGTATGGATTTGAGCTGTTCGAAGAGCAGCCGCAGGCTCATGCCGTTGCGGAGAGCCTTGGTGGCGGCGGTCTGGATGACGGGTCCGTCGGCGAGGGGGTCGCTGAAGGGTATGCCGACTTCGATGAAGTCTATGCCACGTCGTTGCATGGTCAGGATGACGTCGGTGGTGCTGTCGAGGGTTGGACAGCCGGCGCAGAAGTAGAGGGAGAGGAATTTCTTTCCCTGTGGCCTTTCGGCGAATAACTGGTTTATCTTATTCATAGTTGTTGTAAGAATTGTTTGAGTTGCTGAATGTCTTTGAGGGCGGGGGCGAGCTCGAAACGGGAGTTGAGGTCGATGCCGGCGCACTGTGGATGGTGGAATTTTCTGACCCGGCGGGCGTCGTCGGGTCCTATTCCGCCGGAGAGGAGGAA
>DEWO01000019.1 GCA_002363695.1 Prevotella sp. UBA3208 | reverse complement strand
AATCTCGATGCGCTTGACGCGCGACATGCTGATACGGTTCAGGTCCACATTGTTCGAGATGTCGCCCGAGAGCTTCTGACCATTGATGAGAATGAGGATGTACTTGTTGCCCAGTCCGTTCAGGCGGAGGAATGTCCCCATGGAATTAGGAGCCATCGACACCTGTGGCAACATACGTGTCAGTGCTTGGTCGAAGGTGGAGATGCCCTGTTCGCGAATCTCCTGGCTGGAGAGCACATGAACGGGCGTGGCCGTCGACTTCAGACGCTGGTGGTGGCCGGAGCCCGTCACCACGACAGGGTTCAGATTGTAGGAACGGTCAACGACTGACGTGTCCTTGCGCTCCATCTGGTGAATCTGACCAAAAGCGGCACTCTCCGAAAAGAGTGCCACCAAGAGTAGGATTGCATTTTTCTTATTCATGCAATAGAATTACTCTTCAGGATACATTGAGTGATAGGCATCTTCCAGGAACTCAGCATTCTTGGTGTGCTGAATCCATACGTTCAGGATGCCAGGCAGTTCCAGCAGGCCCTGGGGGTGCTTGTTGCCGGCAGGCATTGATACGATGGACTCGTAACCGTTGTTCTTGAAGTACTCGAACCAGCTGTTGTCCTCGCTCTCAGGGTCTTCTGCGTCCCAGTAGTCGTCACCCTCACCGGCCATGTCGTTGTGGGCGTGGTCGCCGGCAATAGACATCAGGGCGTGCAGATAGACCTTGCCATTGCTGATGCCCTTGCTCTGCATACGCTGCATCACGTCCTGCTTGTAGTTGTCGGGCATGTCGACAGTACCGACAAAGTAGCTGGGGCTGAGCTTCTGCAGGGCCTCCTCCAGCTGGGTGTAGCGGACATTGGCCTTGAAGGTGTCGTAGCTGTCGGGGTTGCCGTGACCCATGAAGGCCACCACGCCCTGTGCTGCCTCAGCAGCATAGAGGGCATTGAGCTGCTTGGCCACCTCGGGTACATCCTTTTCGGGGTCGTTCAGCAGCGGCATACCAAAGAAGATGGCTTCGTTTTCCTGCAACTGAGCCAGATAGGCATCGTCCAGGTGAGCCTGACCGATGTAGCCGTTGTTCATGAACTTCTTGACAGAAGCGACGACGGCAGCAAACTCCTCGCCGGGAATGACCTGTAGGGACTGTACGTAAATCTTGCTGTACTTGGCAGCACCGATGGCGTGCAGCAGGTAGCGGGGCTCGTAGTAGTCGCGACGGACGATGTTGCCGTTGTCGTCCACGTTCTCACCGGCACTGGCGCGGTTGATGCAGATGTCGCTGGAGAAACTCATGTAGACGTCAGCCTCGGGGAATGCCTGCTCGTAGGCAGCCTTAGCCTTGTCGAAAGCCAGGAAGGCATTGTTCCAGGTAGAACCGAAGGCAACCAGCAGCACGGCCACGTTCTTCTTGGATGTGGCTTTCTGGTTGGCTACCAGTTGGTCGTTGTAAGAGTACTCAGACACGATGTTGTTGATAACGTTCTCGGTCTTGTTGTCGTCATCGCCGCAGGCGGTGAACACGTTGGCTACCATGGCAAAGGCCAAAGCAGCCAGTACGAAAGATTTAATCTTCTTCATTGCTTGTTTGTTTTTTAAAGGATAATTTATTGTACTTAACTTTTTTCCCGTAATTGAACTTGACGGCGAAGCTGGCATACACCGTTGCGCCCGACGTGTTATTGCCCAGATGGTAGGGGTGCATCGTCTTGTCTATATAATTAAATAGGTTGTCTACACCCAGTTCGACCCTATAGGCAAGCATCTTGTCTTGTTTGCCCAGGTCGTGGGTCGTATTGATGCGCCAAATCTGATAGCCCTTTCCGTTGCCGTTGTTCTGATAGTAGCGGGTGCTGCTGCCACGGGTGGACAGGCTGACTCCCAGCTTGTAGAGAGGGCTGAACGTGTGGCTGTAGATGGCCGAAGCGCTCCATTTGTGGTGGGCCGTTCCGTCAATGGTAACAGTCTGCATTTGGTCCTTGGAGGCATCATACAGATGGGCCTTGGTGTCCAGATAGCTGTAGGCAGCGTTTAGCGTCAGACCTTTCATCACTTGATAGGACAACGTGACGTCCAGTCCGCTGGTACGTGCATCGTCTATGTTCTTGTACATACGGGCCTGCACATTGTCACTGCCGTCGCCAAGATAGGCTGTAGTGATGCCGGCAGGAATCTCGCCCACGGGCACATTGACCAGCGCAATCATGTTGTCCAGCTTGTTCAGATAGCCTGTTAACGAGGCTGTGAAGCGATGACCGCGATACTCGATGTTGGCAGAATAGTAGTTGCTGGTTTGGGGATTCAGTTGCCGGTTGCCGATGTTGAAGAACATACTGCTACCCATGACGTGCAGATAGCGGTAATGTAATTCTTTGACGGTAGGAGTCTTGAATCCCTGGCTCCAGCCCAGACGGAAGCGGAAATCGCCGGCAGACAGCATGGCGCTGACCTTTGGGGTCACACGGACACCAAAGTTACGATTGTCCACGAGACGGAGCCCGGCAGTGATGTTCAGCCAGTCTTTGGGGGTGTACTCGTCCTGCACGTACAAGGCAGACGTATGGTCGCTGGCAGTTCCTGTCTCCGTACGCTCCGGGGCTTTCAGATAGTCGTAGCGGTATTCCGCCCCTGCATTCAGCGTGTTGGCGTAAGGCAGATAGAAGATGCCCTTCAGCTGAGCCATGACTCGCTGCTGGTCACTTTGCAGCTTGCTCTGTCCGGGCAGCATGGCTACCGAGAACCACTCACCGTTCTGGTCGCCATATTCCTCGCCTCTGAGCTGCACGTAGTCGTAGTGCTTGGCGGTATAGTCGTAGTAGTAGGCGTGTTTGTTCCAATCGACATCCAATGTGAGGTGGTTTCTTTTCGAACCACGGGACGCGTCGTCCAGCCACCACTTGCCGCCGGCTGATGCCGAGGCATTGTTGTAGCGCAGGTCGTAAGTGTAGACGTCACAGCTGGGATGGGTACCGTTGGTGGGACGGATGATGTTCTTCTTGTAGTAAGAGCCTTCGGCATATAGCTCCAGAGAGGGTAGGGGCTGGTAGGTAAGACGCTCGGCCAGCTGCCAGTTGCGGAACTTGTTGACGGTCTTGTTCTTGCTGTCAGTCAGCACCATGCCCTCGGCAAACTCCTCGGCGGTGTTCTGCCACCCGTCGTTGCGCTGCATCTGAAAGTTGGTCTGGCTGGTCACCTTGCCAAAGTTCAGGGCTACCGTGTTGTGCTGGCGCCAGTCGTTGTGCGAACCGTAACGGGTGATGTTGTCGGCATAGACGCCTTTCTCCGTGTGTTTCTTGGTAATGATGTTGACCACACCCGCCATAGCGTCAGAGCCATAGAGGGCACTCTGGGCACCCTTGACAATCTCTATCTTCTCGATGTTGTGCGGGTCTATGAGTGACAGGTCATTCTCGCCACCCACGTCGCCGTGAATACGCTTGCCGTCGATGAGTATCAGGATGTAGCTGTTGCCCAGACCGTTCATCTGCATCTGGGAACCCATGTCGCCCTCGTTGAAGGCAAACGAGGCCGTGAGTCCTGCGAGGATTTCCTCCAGACTCTTGCCGCCATACTGGCTCAGCATCTTGCTCGTAATGACTTCCGTTTGTACGGGTGCATTCTTGAGTAGGTGCTGTGTGCCAGTACCCGTCACTACAACCTCCTGTATGCTGTCAGAACGCCAGATGTCCGTCTGCGCCTGAACAGCTGCTACTGCGCCAAAGGCTAATAGTCCTGCTGTCAGTAATCTTTTCATGTCGTCACAAAAACTCTTTCAGCTACGTTTGTTCCTGAACGCACTTACTCTGTATGGTGGCAGGTCTTCTGACTTTCCTCAGCCTGCTTTACCTTCCCGACTTGTGTGTCAGTGGCGTTATACAAGCAGACCACATTATAAGAGGATTACAGCTGCAGGTACAGTTCTGGACTTTCACCAGATTCCCTTTCGTCATGGCGGCATTCTGCCACCAGATTGCCAAATCGGGTGCAAAGGTACGAAAAAAAAGTGAAAAGTGGGAAGTGAAAAGTGAAAAATTTACTATTAGCTGATTTAAATAGCAAGATTTTTGTACCTTTGCAGCGTGAAGATGTCATTTCTGATAGCAGCCCCGACGAGTGGCTCTGGCAAGACAACCGTTGCCAGAGGGCTCATGGCATTGCTGGTGCAGAAGGGATACAAGGTACAGCCCTTCAAGTGTGGACCGGACTATATCGATACCAAGTTTCACGAGGCAGTATGCGGACGTCCCAGTGTAAACCTCGACACCTTCATGGCTAACCCACAGCATGTCCGTGAACTTTTCGGACACTACGGAATGGATGCCGACATCTGCGTGGTGGAGGGCATGATGGGACTTTTCGACGGCTACGACCGCGATAGGGGGGCCTCGGCAGAAATCGCCCGTGTGCTGGATATACCGGTAGTCCTGGTGGTTGATGCCCGTTCGGCTGCATACTCCATGGCGGCCCTTTTGTCGGGATTTGTGGGCTTCAGACCTGATGTCCGTGTGGCTGGAGTTATATTTAATAAGGTAGGGTCTGAACGTCACTACCAGATGTTGCAGGAGGTCTGCAGCGATATCGGAGTGACCTGTCTGGGCTATCTGCCCAAGACCGACGCGCTGAAGCAGGACTCCCGTTACTTGGGACTGGACTTCTCCAGGGCCACTGAAACGCAGCAACTGGTTCAGTTCTTGGAAAGTCACGTCGATTGGCGGCGACTGTGTAGCCCGGCTGTTTCTGGAGTGCAGTGCAAAACTTTTTTCCCTGCACTGGGAAAAATTTTTCCCTGCGCTGGAAAAAAAATGTGGATAGCCCGCAACGCCGAATCGTTCTCGTTTCTCTATCAGGAGTTTGTTGACCAATACCCACAAGCTACGTTCTTCGACCCGGAGAAGGACATACCCGTTCTGGACGATGCCGATTGGCTCTTCCTGCCTGGTGGCTATCCCGAGAAACACCTTGAGGCACTGGTTGCCAACGCTGCCTGCCGCAAGGCAATCAAGGACTTTGCGGAAAGGGGGGGGCACATACAAGCGGAGTGTGGAGGCATGATGTACCTCTGTCGGAATATACTCACAGACGATGGCGACTACCCGATGTGCGACGTGCTGCCATACACCATCACCGCCCGGCAGGCTGACCGTAAACTATCGCTGGGATACCGCAGTTTCGAACTGGACGGAAGCGTCTATCGGGGACATGAGTTCCACTATACCCAGTTCCAAGGTGAAGCACCACACAGCGTGACTCAGGTTTACAACGCGAAAGGCATCCCCGTCGGCACACCCGTGATGAAGTATAAGAATGTCTTGGCCAGCTATACGCACCTCTATCCGCATCAGCGATAGCTGTAATCCATCTTCATCGAGATATACCCCTTGGGCCATTTCTTCCTGTCCAGAAACAACTTTGCCGTTCCATGGCTGAGCACGAACAGGTTGGGCCTGATTTCCTTGAAGTCGTAGTACATGTCGTTCTGTCCTTCGTGGTAGTTGATGCGTGCTATCTGCCAGCATCCGTCGGCAATGTGCACCGTGATGTTGTCCAGCTTCACCACGTAGATAGTCCTTTTGCCTGACGTGTAGCTGCCAGCGTATTTCAGCCCCGTTTCCTCTTTCTTCCTGTGTTTCTTCTGTAGCTCCTTCGCCTTCTCGCGTACCTTCTTGTAGAACTTGTCATATACGTTGGCACTCATCATGCCGTCATGCTTCAGGAACGACGCTATCTGCTTCTCCGTCAGCGCCTGCTTCATCTCCACCATCCGTACGTTCGACGTCGTAATCTTCCCTTTGTTGAAAAGTACGTCCTCTGCCATCGTAATGCCGAAGTGTTTGTGTTCCCTCAGGGCTGATATGATGGGGCCATAGCCAGCCAGACGGGCTACGAAGGTGATGGTGCGCCGGTGTGGGAATTTCGTCAGGTCTATGTCCTTCTCCAGCTGGCACGTCACGCTATAGCTCAGTCGTTCTACACGCTCCTTCAGCGGCTTGGCATTGGCTAGCACCTGTTTTACCAGGTATTCCTCGAAGCTCATGCCCTCAGGCAGCACCACCGTCTCAGGCAGATTCAGCGAGTAGGCAATGTCGTCATCCTCCTGTGCCTGCACATGTTGCACCATGCACAGCGCCATCATCATGGCTGTAATCAGTCGTATCATCTTTTTGCGTCAATTTGTTTCGGGGGATAAAGATACGATAAAAATGTGAACCAACCAAACAGCTGGACATTTTTCTTTATTTTGCATGGATTAAGAGATTCGCAGTCAATGCCACACAATCTCAGCAGGAGGGGCTGTCTCTATCAGGGAAAGGAGATAGTAGTGCGCAAAAAGTTACTAAAATGGCACATCAGAAAGCAGTTTTTTGCAGGATATGCTTCTTTTTTTGAAAAAAATCGGGAAAAAGTTTGGTGGTTTCAGAAAAAGTCCGTACCTTTGCACCCGCAAATCAGAAATGAAATGGAAACTTCGGTTTAGGAAATCATTTCTAAGGAGCCAAGGGAGGTTCCGTAGCTCAACTGAATAGAGCATCTGACTACGGATCAGAAGGTTGTGGGTTTGAATCCCGCCGGAATCACAAAGAGAGAGGTTTTTAAGCCTCTCTTTTTTCGTATATACGCCTATGGCGCAAAAAAGAAGCCCCCAATGCACTTGGGGGCTTCCTTTGTTATCCTGAAACAATCTTTCTAACTTGTCCGTTCTTATTTGATGAGGTCTACTGAGCGCTTGAGGAACTTGTCCAGAGCCTCGCCCTTCAGCATACCGTTCTGCAGCAAAGCCAGGTCGATGAGCTGGTGGACGATGTCGTTCTTGGCGGCATAGTTGTTCAGCACGTCCTGCTTCTTCTGCTTCTGCTCCTCAACGGCTTTCTCGGTCTCGGCCTTCATGTCCTTGTCGTCCTGAGTCAGCTCCTCGGGCTTCTTCTTCTCCTGCTGCTGGCGGATAGCGGCCAGACGAGCCTCTTGCCCTTTCAACTCTGACTCGATGGGCTTCAGCGTCTCTTCGGTGGTAGCCTTGCAGTCGTCAAGTACGCGCTTTACCAGCGGATGGTCGCTGTTCAGTACGAGGTTCAGCGAGTCGGGCATCTGAGCGTAGAAGTTCATGCCGTGCTGGAAGCGGCTCATCTCCTTCATGCGGCGCATCCATTCGTTCTGAGTGATGACAACGGGACGCTGGTTTTCGCCCAGGCTCTGCACCTCTACCATGAACTCTGTCTTCTCCATCTTTGGCATCTGCGAGCGGAATACCTGTGACAAATTGGCAGAGTCGTCTGCTGACAGGTTTGACTTAGGCTGGTCGTCCTTGACAATCAGTCGGTCTATGATGTCAGCGTCGACACGCGTGAAGCGCGACTTTTCGAACTTCTGCTCCAGCATTTGAATGGCGGGAACATCCAGCTGGCCGTCCAGCAACAGTACGCTGTAGCCCTTGTCCTTGGCAGCCTGAATATAGCTGTACTGCTCCTCCTTGTCGGTAGCGTAGAGGTAGATGATGTTGCCGTCCTTGTCCTTCTGGGCTTCCTCGATGAGTGTCTTGTACTCGTCGAAGGTGAAGTGCTTGCCCTCGACGTCCTTGAACAAGGCGAACTCCTTGGCGCGGTCGTAGAACGACTCCTCGCTGAGCATACCGTAGTTGATGAACAACTTCAGGTCGTCCCACTTCTCTTCGTACTGCTTGCGGTCTTCCCTGAAGATGGCCTGCAGGCGGTCGGCCACTTTCTTGGTGATGTAGGTAGAAATCTTCTTCACCTCGCGGTCGCTCTGCAGATAAGAACGAGAGACGTTCAGAGGGATGTCCGGCGAGTCGATGACACCGTGCAGCAGCGTCAGGAACTCGGGTACAATGCCCTCCACCTGGTCGGTGACAAACACCTGGTTGCAGTAGAGTTGTATCTTGTTGCGCTGCAGGTCGATGTTCGACTTGATGCGTGGAAAGTAGAGGATGCCAGTCAGATTGAACGGATAGTCCACGTTGAGGTGAATCCAGAACATCGGCTCGTCGCTCATGGGGTAGAGGGTGCGGTAGAACGACTTGTAGTCTTCGTCCTTCAGGCTTGAGGGAGCCTTGGTCCATAGGGGCTCAACGCTGTTGATGATGTTGTCCTCCTGGGTGTCTACCATCTCTTTCTTTTCGCTCGACCACTCCTGTTTCTTACCGAAGGCTACAGGTACGGCCATAAACTTGCAGTACTTGTTGAGCAACTGCTGGATACGCTCTTTTTCGAGGAACTCCTTGCAGTCGTCCTCTACATAGAGGATGATGTCTGAACCACGGTCCTCCTTCTCGGCCTCGTCAATCTCGTAGGCAGGGCTGCCGTCGCAACTCCACTTGACGGCCTTTGCACCGTCCTTGTAGCTCTTGGTGACAATCTCCACCTTCTTTGACACCATGAATGACGAGTAGAAACCCAGTCCGAAGTGGCCGATGATGTTGTTGGCATTGTCCTTATACTTCTCCAGAAAGTCGTTGACGCCCGAGAAGGCAATCTGGTTGATGTACTTGTCAATCTCCTCCTCGGTCATACCGATACCGTGGTCTGAAATGGTGATGGTGCCCTTGTCCGTATCTAGTGCTACGTGGACGGTCAGATCGCCGAGTTCGCCCTTGAACTCACCCTGTTGGGCCAGCGTCTTCAACTTCTGCGTAGCGTCAACAGCATTGCTGACCATCTCGCGCAGGAAAATCTCATGATCTGAGTAGAGGAACTTTTTGATGACGGGGAAAATGTTCTCAGTAGTAACCCCGATGTTACCTTTTTGCATAACCTATTTATTTGATATTATTATTTTGAATTCTGCTTCTGAATCTGCAAATATCGTGCCAAACGGATAATAAATCTTAATTCTTAATTTTAATTCTTTTTTTATTCGTACCTTTGCACACAAATTCGTAAAGACTATGGTAAAAAGAAGATGGCATTGTAAGCCGGGAGAACAGCCGACAGAGCTGGACAAGCGCATCATGTACTTGGAAAACAAGGGAGCCTTGGTGCCCACACGTGACTTAATCAAGACTCCGGAACAAATAGAGGGCATTCGCAGGGCTGGTGTGGTGAACACAGGTGTGCTGGATGCTGTGGGTGAAGCGATACATGCTGGAATGTCAACGTTGGAGATTGACCAGATTTGCCGTGAGTACTGCGAGCAACATGGGGCTATTCCTGCATGTCTGAACTATGAAGGATTTCCGATGTCAGTATGCACCAGCATCAATGAGGTGGTGTGTCATGGAATACCCAAGGCTGACGACATCCTGGAGGAGGGAGACATCATCAATGTCGATTTTACGACCATCTTGGATGGTTACTATGCCGATGCCTCGCGTATGTATGTAATAGGTAAGACGACCCCTGAGAAAGAACAGCTGGTGCGTGTCGCCAAGGAGTGTCTGGAAATCGGTATGGAGGCCGCCAAACCCTGGGGCTATGTCAATGCGATAGGCAAGGCTATTGAGAAACACGCCAAGAAATATCACTATGGCGTTGTTCGCGACTTGTGCGGTCATGGGGTGGGGCTTGATTTCCACGAAGAACCCGAGGTGTGCCACTTTGCCCAAAAGGGCGACGGTATGCTGCTCGTTCCGGGTATGGTATTCACCATTGAGCCCATGATTAATATGGGAACCTGGAAGGTCTTCATCGACGCTGACGACCCCTATGGCTGGGAGGTTATCTCCGAGGATGAGCTGCCGAGCGCTCAATGGGAGCACACGCTGCTGATGACGGAACACGGTGTAGAGATACTGACGTACTAATTGAAAGTGGAAAAGTGGAACAGAAGGATATATATATATTAGGTATAGAGAGCTCGTGTGACGATACGTCGGCTGCAGTACTTCGGAACGGTGTGCTGCTGTCTAATGTGACGGCTTCACAGGCAGTACACGAGGCATACGGTGGTGTGGTGCCCGAGTTGGCTTCAAGGGCTCACCAGCAGAATGTGGTGCCGGTGGTCAGCGAGGCCATCAGGCGGGCTGGTATTACGAAAGAGCAGCTCACGGCAGTTGCTTTCACCCGAGGACCAGGACTGATGGGCTCCTTGCTGGTAGGTGTCAACTTTGCCAAAGGTTTCGCCCGTTCGCTGGGCATTCCCCTCATTGATGTCAACCACTTGCAGGGACATGTGATGGCACACTTTATCAAGGAGTCTGACGACGACCAAAGTCAGCCTCCGTTGCCGTTCATCTGCCTGTTGGTGTCGGGTGGTAACTCGCAGATAGTACTGGTACGGGCCTATAACGATATGGAAGTGCTTGGACAGACCATTGACGACGCTGCTGGCGAGGCTATCGACAAGTGTTCGAAAGTGATGGGGTTAGGATATCCTGGAGGTCCTATCATCGATAAATTGGCCCGTCAGGGTAATCCGAAGGCTTATCAGTTTGCAGAGCCTCATATTTCAGGTCTTGACTATAGTTTCTCAGGGCTGAAGACATCCTTCCTCTACAATCTGCGCAAGTGGGTGGAAGACGATCCTGACTTCGTGGAACATCACAAGGAGGACATTGCGGCTTCGCTGGAATGGACTATTGTGGACATTCTGATGAAGAAACTGAAACTGGCCGTCAAGCAAACTGGCGTTACCCATGTGGCGGTAGCGGGCGGCGTCAGTGCTAACAATGGGTTGCGCAATGCGTTCCACGACTATGCCAAGCGCTTTGGCTGGACGGTGTATATCCCCAAGTTCAGTTATACTACCGACAATGCGGCCATGATTGGTATCGTGGGGTATTACAAGTATCTGGATGGAGAGTTCTGTGGAATTGATGCTCCTGCTTTCAGTAAGGTGACGTTTGCTTAGTCCCCCAAGTAAGGGGACAACAGGGGTCTGAACAAGCGCAGATTCCTGATGTATAATGATAAAAATTGGTCTGGTAGTCGCTTGTTCAGACCCCAAACCCCTTAATTTAGAGGATTTGCATTATGGATTTTGAAAGTAAGGTTTTCAGCAGGGAGATTAGCCAGTTGCTGTGGGAAATGAATAAGACCGTCAGCACGGCAGAAAGTTGCACGGGTGGGCGAATCGCTGAGGCGATTATCGCTGTTCCCGGTGCTTCGAAATATTTCAAAGGTGGTATTGTCTCTTATGTCGACGAGGTAAAAATGTCGTTGCTGGGTGTCAGCGGCGACCTGTTGGCCGAGAAGACTGCCGTCTGTGAGGAAGTGGCTCAACAAATGGTGGCAGGTGCTTGCAGAACCCTGAATAC
>DEWO01000158.1 GCA_002363695.1 Prevotella sp. UBA3208 | reverse complement strand
TTCAGGCGGGCACCACTTGAAGGTGTCCGCCTGAGAGTATGTGAGAAGGGAAAGGATTATTCTACTGTGCAATAGATGTTATCCTTGCCCTTGCGTGTAGGATAGAGCTTGATGGTGTTGCCAGTTGCACCCAGGTTCTTGCCGTTAGCCACCAGGTCGCCGACATTCGTCGAAGGCTCTACGCTGTCGTTGGCACCGAGGTTGATGTCCCAGCCACCATTCAGGCGGAACTTCCAGCCATTGGCATTGACACCGGCATTGGTAGCCTCGAAGCAATAGTCGGTGGCATTCCACGTCATCTCCACATCGCCGCCCCAGCCGTTGAAGTCGCCGATGATGCCCATCTTCTCAACCTTAACGCCGCTGATGCTCATGTTCGCCATGTCGAGCGTGACATAGTAGACACCCTCGCCAGCCACAGCCTTGAAGTTGCCGCCACCACCTTCAGCAAAGTCGCCCGTAACACCAGCGGTCATCATGCCGAAGTTCACCTCAGTCCCCCAGTCACCGGGTGTCTTCTGGAACTTGAACTCATTGCCCCAGCCGTTCGGGTCGGCACAGTAGAGATAGCCGGTATAGATACCGCTATCGTCGGTGAGTGCCAGCCGCTGACGGTTAGGCTCGTCGTTGTTCCAGCCGTCGGTAGCTCCGATGAAGCAGATGTAGGGATCGAAGTTGAGCTCGGTGATCTCGTAGGTCATATCGAGAGCATTGATGCTGAAGCGGTAGAACTTAGCCTTACCGTCGACATGGAAGGTGTACTCACCACCGAGGACATTACGACGCTCGAACGAACCGCTCATGGCCATATCATCACCTTTATAGCCATAGAGCTGCATCCAGTCGCCTCCGCCGATGGCCTCTAACGCTTCGGCATCACCAAAGGCAAACCAGATGTCTCCTGTGCCGCCATTGCCGGGGAAGACATAGGTGAAGACGGGATCCGCGAAGACATCCTTGTCGCTGTGCGAGAACTTCTGCTCCTTGCTGGCAGCCGAGGCAGCCCAGTCGAGATGTCCGCCCACGAGGTAGTAGTTCTCGGCAATGTTGACAGCCTCAACCTTGTAGGTCTGCTCCATCATGTTGATGGTGACGCGAATCTTCTTGGCATTCTTCACACAGAATGAGTTGTCGGCACCCAGCTCCGAGCGGCGGGCAATCTTGCCCTCGGCAGCCTCGCTGTCACCGCCTACAATGCCGTAGAGCTGGCTCCAATCGCCTGCACCGACCGCATCACAAGCCGCATCGTCACCGATGGCAAACCATGTGTCGCCATCAGCAGCAGCATCGAAGGTCACGGTGAAGACGGGATCGACATAGACATCCTGGTCGCTGTGCTGGAACTTGATGCTACGTGCAGTTGCCGAGCCGGCCCAGTCCTTGTTAGGTCCGCCTATGATGTAGTAAGCCGGTGCAATGGTCAGTTTGTTCAGCGGTGTGAACTGCACGGCCTTCTCGGCATAGAAGTTCTCGCCCGGCTTGCCAATGATGGCCGCAGCCTCACCGCCTGTCACGGTGCCCAGCACGGTGCGCATGTAGAGCGTGGTGGTGTTGGGGTTCTTGGTAATCAGGTTGAAATAGGCATCCTGCAGCGACGAGGGCGAAACGGTAATCTCGTTGTCCTCGCCCACCTCGGCCACGATGTCGGCAAAATTCTCGAAATCAGCATCGCGCGAAAACATTACCACGGCATGCAGCACCGTATTGGCTGGCATGGCACCCTCCTTCACCGTAGCCACACCGACGGGGATGGCAATCTCTGCACCCGTCTCCTCGTCGATATAGTCGTCCAGCGAGATCTCATCGGGCAACAGGGTGCTCATGGTGACATCACTCACCTGCAGCACGCTCTCCTGTGCATTGCTCTGAGGGCCTACCTTCGGATCGAAGTTCTCGCTACAAGCCACGAGACCCAGGCTCATCAGAGCGGTCATGAATATATTCAGCTTTTTCATGTTCTTCTACGTTTTATTAGTTGACCATTTCAAATTTAACCTTATTCTGGATGCGGTCGACGGTGATGGCCATCGTGCCTCCGGCAAAGTCGGGGAACTGCCAGGCACCCTTACCAGCCATACATTTGCCTTCGAAGACACCATCGGTGAACGCATAGACACCCGACTCGTCCTTGGCCTGCCAGCCGACAGAGCCTGCAGGATTGTCGTCGCTGCCCCAGCCCGTAAGCTCAGAGTAGAAGCGGAAGGTCAGCTCGCCGGCAGGCATCTCGACCTGTCCCTTGTAGACCTTCGAACCAATCTCGGTCTCGTAGATACGCCAATCATAGAGTGCCTCTGCATTCTTAGCCGACGGCTCGGGCCAGTTGTTGCAACTGCCGATGATGTAGAGGTAGCCTAAGCTCTTGATGTTGCAGTAGGCAGCCATGTTGTTGAAGTAGACCGTGTTCGACTCGATGACGGTTCCTGGCACATCGCCACCTGTTGATGACAGGATACTGGCATGTACGCGGAAGGCAATCTTGCGGAAGCCCATGTCTACATACTGATCCTTGTCCTCGAATCCGTCAAGCTCACAGATGGCCTCGGCAATCTCGGCACCACTGACATTGACGTTACACTCCGTGTAGGTTGTCTCCAAATACTTCGGAGCACCCTCTTCCTCGTTCCACTTCACAGAGCCGTCGGCATTGGTCAGACCCACCTGAATCTGATAGGTAGCAAGGGCATTATAGCCATAGTCGGGCTGTGACCAGGTAAGGTTCACCTTGTTCTCTGCCGACAGTTGCACAAACTGGTCGGACACGGCAGGCGTGTTCAGCACGAATGTCGATGGCTGCTTGACAGTAGGATTGCTGTCCCTGTCGTCCTTACATGCCGTCAGCACGCTGGCAGCACACAGGAGCAGAAGTAATGACTTAAATATCTTTTTCATAATGAATTCCAATTATCAATTATCAATTCTCAATTGTCAATTATCTTAGTAGCCGGGATTCTGCTGAATAGCACCCTTCACCTGCTTGGCAGGAATGGCGAAGACATTCTTGTCTTTAGAGAAGCTGCGGCCGTTCTTGGCACCGCCTTTCCATACCCAGTTGTAGTCGCTGTCGCCACCGAACTTGCCGAAGCGGATGAGATCGACGCGGCGACGACCCTCGAAGTAGAACTCACGGCACCACTCGTCCAGTAACTCATTCATAGAATAGGTGCTGTGCAGGTCGCTATTGCCGGCGCGCTGGCGCAGGGCATTGATATAGCGAGTAGCCTCTTCGGTAGTCGTGGCGGCACCAGCCTGACGGGTGATAGCCTCAGCATAGGAAAGATAAGCCTCTGCCACACGGAAGAAGAAGAAGTCGGCATCGGGGAACTGAGAGTCGCTGCCCTTTACCACAGCACCTGTCGACTTGTAATTGATGAACTTTGCCACAGCATAGCCGTCCTTAAAGTCACCGAAGTAACCCAGAGGGTTGTCCAGCGTGTGGCCAATGCCAAAGAACAGGGCACGGTCGTCTCCGGCAGCATCCTTCATGTCGTACGACTGTACTTGAGGAGCATCATCATTAGGGAAGAACTTGCGGACGAGGTTGATGCGGGCACGGTTGCCGGCCCACTTCTCGCTGGTACCGTTCAGGCCGCCGGGGTCGTTGGCTGTCGCATCCATATCGGCATCCCATATAGAAGCCATCAGGAAGAGGGTAACACCCCATGAGGTGGTCTTCTTGCCATCGCAGAGCACAGGCCATACGCACTCCTGGGCTGCCGAGCTCTCGCCATTGTCGCCCATGAACAGCATCTGATAGGCACTCCAACCGTTGGCACCAGTAGTGTTCAGCTTATAGGGAGAGTCGATGACCTTCTTGGCATACTCGGCAGCCTTGGCCCACTGAGCAGTGCCAGTGTACACCTCGGCATTCAGATAGAGGCGCATCAACAGCATCCAGGCAGCAGCCTTGTCAGCACGACCGTAGGTGGCATCGCTGGAGGTACGGGCCTTGGCATCAGCCAACAGGGGTTCGATAGCCGTCACTTCCTCTACCAGCCAGTTGTAGATTTCCTGACGGGTCATATAGGTTGGGTTACCTAAGGTGGTAGCAAAAGGCACACCACCGAATGCATCCATCAGCAGATAATACTGGAGGGCACGAACAAAACGAATCTCTGCCACCTTCTGTGCATCGCCCTCACCGGCCTGCTCCAGATAGTGGTTGCAATAGGAGATACCTGTGGTGAGACGGGCAAAGTAGCCGTTCATCATAGGATGAGACGAGTCATAGGTGTTATAGCAGAACTGCTGGATACCATCGTCACCCCAGCTGCAGAGTGCCTCGTCGGAGGTCAGCTCGTTGGAGTTCCACATCTGGCGAATCAATCCGGTAGTACCACCATCCAGGTCATCAATGTCGCAGTCGCCATTGGCACCGCCATTACCCTGCAAGCCAAAATTACCGTAGCACTTATTGAACAGCCCGTCGAGGTTATTCACCGTATCAAGATTCGGGTCGATAGGTGTCACGTCCAAGTCCTTGGTGCAGGAAGTCATTCCGAACAGCAGCGCGAGTGCTGCAACGGGAATTATATGTTTCATCATTCTTTTCATGACTTTAATCCTTGAAGTTATTAGTGTACATAATTAGAAGTTGAGGTTTAGACCCAGGATGAATGAGCGCGGACGCGGATACATCTGGTTGTCGTAACCATTGGCTATCTCGGGATCGATGCCATCGTACTTCGAAATAGTGAATACATTAGAGCAGGTGAAGTAGACACGGCCGTTGAGGTAGTTGTCCAGGGTCTTGAACGAGTAACCTAAGGTGATGTTGTCGCACTTCAGGAACGAGGCGTTATGCACATAGCGGTCGGACAGCTGAGCGGTGACGGCATAGGTGTAACGGCCTTCGGTCAGCGAGCTGAGCGGACGGTTGTTCAGTGCATGGAACGAGTTGTAGACCTCGTTGGGGTTGTTGTTGGTCATGCCGGCATTGATGTTGTCGAACACGTAGTTGTTGAAGCTGGCACGCAGTGAGAATCCGAGATCCCAGTTCTTCCACTCCATACGCGAGCTCAAACCCATTGTCACATCGGGAGCTGGCTTCTTGTAGAGATAGCGGTCATCATTGGTAATCTGTCCGTCACCATTGCGGTCTACCACAGCATTCTCAATAGCCTTTCCGTTGGCATCGTAAGCCTGCTGGTAGACATAGAACGAGTTCATGGCATAGCCCACCTGATTGTACTGCAGGTACTTGTCGGTACCGATGGTGATACCAGTGTTAGGCACAGGAGCACCGTCGGTAGACACACCGCTGAGGTCGGTAATCTTGTTCTTGTTATAGGTGAAGTTGTAGTCGACAGTCCAATAGAAGTCATTGGTCTGGATGGGCTTGATGCCCAAGGCTACCTCAACACCCTTGTTCTCCAACGAACCGATGTTCTGCCAGGCGTTGTTACGGTAAGCAGACATAGCCACCGTAGGAGCATAGTTCAGCAGGTCGGTCGTCTTACGCTTATAGACATCGACACTGGCGGTAAAGCGCTGGTTGAAGAAACCGAAGTCGAGACCGACGTTCCATGTTGTGGTGGTCTCCCACTTCAGGTCGGGGGTATAGTTATTGGGGCGGTAGAGCTCGCCAATACCTGTGACAGGATAGAAGCCGTTAGTACCCGTGCTCTTCGAATAGGTAGGAATCCAGGCATAGTCGTTGTTCACATCCTGCTGGCCGGTCTTACCCCAGCCGAGGCGGAGCTTCAGGTCGCTCACCTCCTTAATACTCTTCATGAAGGTCTCCTCGCTGATGCGCCAAGCCAGAGCCACTGAGGGGAAGGTAGACCAGTGGTCCTTGAAGCGTGACGAACCGTCGCGACGTACCGTAGCCGTCAACATATAGCGGTCGAGCAGCGTATAGTTCAAACGGCCGAAGAACGATACCAGATAGTTCTCGGTCTTGTAGGTGTAAGGCGTATGGGGAGCTTCCTGTAAATGCATCGGCTGACCGGGAATCTCAGTAAACACGCGGTTGCCATCTTCATCCAGCCAATAGGGAGGATAGTCCTGATTGCCTTTCTGATAGTAGCCGATATAGTCGTTATACAGGCTGCGCCAGAAACGCTGCCACTCATAACCACCCATCACGTCGATATGGTGGATCTTGGCAAAGTCCTTGTAGTACTGAGCGTATGCAGAGAGAGACAGGTTGCGTTTGAGGATTTCCTCTGAGCCATAGCTGCCATAGTAGATATACTGGGGAGCAGCAGGCGAGGCATTGCGGTTCTGGCGGCCCTTCGAGATGTCGGCACCCAAGGTGGCATGCAGGCGGAGGTCCTCGAAACCATGAATCTTATAGTCGATGTCGGCACTGCCGATGAAGGCGCGGCTGTGAGCTACCTCGCTCACCTCGTTGAGCATAGCCAGCGGGTTCTTGGTGGCATTGCGCTCGTAGGTATAAGCCCAGTCAGTGTCATTGTAGGCAGCAGCGGTGGGCCACTCGAAATAGCCGCCAAAGTTGCTGAGGGTCTTACCCAGATTGGCACCCATCATAGACTGATGATAGGCAGAAGTGAAGCCGTAGGGGCTCTGGGTGGGATCCATGCTGGTGGCAGCACCTACGGCACCACCGTCGGCATAGCGCGTCTTGGCATACATACCCTTGGCATTCAGGTTCAGGTTCAGATGGTCGTTCAGCAGAGAAGGACTCAGGTTCAGGGCTGCAGTGACACGCTGGAAGTCTGAAGTGCGGAGGATACCTTCCTGATCGGTATAGCCTACCGACACACGATAAGGCAGATTCTTAAAGGCACCTGAGAGGGTGAGGTTGTGGTCGTGACTGATGGCCGTACGGTAGATCAGGTCCTGCCAGTCGGTATTGGCGGTACCCAGTGCACTGTAGGCCTCGCTCTCCGTACCCCAGATGTCCTTGATAAACGAGCGATACTGGTCACCATTCATCACGTCCAGAGTCTTGGTCTTCGCACTGATTGTGATGCTACCGGCATAGGAAATGGTAGGTTTCTGCCCCGTGCGACCCTTCTTGGTGGTGATGATGATGACACCATTCGAACCGCGGCTACCATAGATGGCGGTAGCAGAAGCATCCTTCAGTACGTTGAACGACTCAATGTCCTGCGGGTTAATCATAGACAAGGGATTGGAAAGACCCTTCACACCGTTGTTGTCCATAGGAACACCATCAATCACAATCAGAGGGTCGTTGGAGGCATTCAGTGACGAACCGCCACGAACACGAATCTGGGCACCGCCACCAGGGGTACCGTCGTTGCTCGTGATGTTGACACCGGCAACCTTACCGGCCAACATGTCCTGAGGGTTCACCACCAGACCTTTGTTCTTGGAGTCGGGCTTTAGTGCAGTGACCGAACCGGTGAGGTCGCTCTTCTTCACAGCACCATAACCGATGACCACCACGTCGTTCAGCATGGTAGCATCCTCCTGAAGGGTAATCTCCAAAGTGGGAGCGGCCTTGACGGTCTGAGTCTGGTAGCCGATGTAGCTGATGCTGATGTCGGCTCCTTGGTTGGCTTTCAAGACGAAATTACCATCGAAGTCGGTAACGGTAGCAATCTGTGTATTGGCTACACGTACGGTGGCACCGATGATAGGTTCACCCTGAGCATCTTTAACATGGCCTTTGACGTCAATCTGCGCAAAGGCTCCTACCGATAGGAACAATCCTAACAAAAGGAACAGCATCCTAAACGGTAATCGATTCCATCGCTTCGCAGAGCGAAGAATTTTAATGTTTACCTGCTTCATCATTTAATTTTTAAAGTTAGTATAAGATAGTAAGTTCTCAAAATTTCGGTATATTGATTTAAATCAAGTGCAAAGATAGGAATAGTTTTGATTCGTTAGTTCTTTTTTTCATAAAAATGTACAACTGACACAATGCAAACGTTTGCATTTGCGTTTATTGATAAATAAATAAGGTAAAGTGATATCGAAAGAAACTTTTCCCTAACTTTGCAGACAGAAACTAAGAACCACATGACAGAAAAGACGCCATTGACAATGAAGGATATAGCCCGCGAGTTTGGAATCTCGGTGGCTACCGTGTCGCGGGCACTGAAAGACTCGCCGCGCATCTCGGCAGAACGCCGTGCGGCTATCCAGCAGTATGCCCGTGAACACAACTTCACACCTAATGTCATTGCCGAATCGCTACGCTTCTCGAAGGTACAGCCAATGAAGGTCATAGGCGTCATCATTCCGGAGTTTACCCATTTCTATTTCTCGTCAGTGCTGGCAGGCATCGAGGAAGAGGCATCTGCCCGTGGCTATCGCATCATGGTGGCCCAGAGCGACGAGAAGTATGAACGGGAGGTGCGCATCTGCCAGTCGTTCTACGAGAACAAGGTGTGTGGCATCATCGTGTCGCAGGCCAAAGACACCCAGAAATACGACCACTTTCAGCGTCTGATGGATGCCGGTGTCCCTCTGGTCTTCTATGATAGAATATGTACGGGGGTGAATGCCAGCCGCGTGGTGGTTGACGACTACATGGGGGCTTTCAATGCTGTAACGCACTTGATAGAGACTGGTTGTAAGCGCATTGCCTTCTATGGCGCTGCCCTGAATCTGGAAATATCGAAGAACCGTTTTAATGGCTATAAAGATGCTTTGCTGAAGCATGGTATAACCTACGACGAGTCACTGACGCGCATCTGCGACAACCGCACGGATGCCGAGGCCATCACACCAGAGCTTTTGAAGGGCGACATCGTACCCGACGGCTTCTTTGCCGTCAACGACGATACGGCTATCGGCATTCTGTACACTGCCAAGCGCATGGGATTCAAGGTACCTCAAGACATTTCCGTCTGTGGCTTCACTAACGGCCAGCGAGCGGTAGCATGTGACCCCATGCTAACCACCGTGGAACAGCGTGGCATCAAGGTGGGCGAGGAGGCTGCCGACATTCTGATAGGCCACGTAGAAGGTACCATCCCGTTGGACAAGGCTGAACGCCGCATTGTCCGCACACGCCTGGTCATCAGAGGTACAACGAGGTGAGAGAGTTGAGAATTGAGAATTAAAAGCTATAATATATGAAACAAAAACCTAATTTACCGTTTTGGAGTCTGTGGAATCTGAGTTTTGGATTCTTCGGAGTGCAGATTGCCTATGCCCTGCAGAGTGCTAACATCTCGCGCATCTTCCGCACGTTGGGTGCTGACCCTCACGACCTGAGTTTCTTCTGGATTCTACCTCCCTTGATGGGTATCCTCGTCCAACCCATTGTCGGCACACTGTCAGACAAGACCTGGTGCCGCTACGGACGGCGCATACCTTATTTGTTTTTAGGAGCAGCCGTGGCCGTAGCCGTCATGTGCCTGCTGCCTAATTCCGGCTCGCTCCACCTGGCTGTGTCAACGGCACTCATCTTCGGACTCATCGCACTGATGCTGCTCGACACCAGCATCAACATGGCCATGCAGCCGTTCAAGATGCTGGTGGGCGACATGGTCAACGAAGAGCAGAAGGCCAAGGCTTACAGCATCCAGTCGTTTCTGTGCAATGCCGGTTCCGTTGTCGGATTCCTCTTCCCCTTCATCCTGACATGGGTTGGCGTGAAGAACGTAGCCCAGGAGGGTGTGGTTCCCGACTCTGTCATCTGGTCGTTCTACATCGGTGCGGCTATCTTGATTCTGTGTGTAATCTATACGACTGTCAAAGTGAAGGAAATGCCACCTGAAGAGTATGCACAGTACCATGGACTGAAGCAGCAAGAGAACCAGAAAGACTCTGCCAACTGGTTCGTGCTGCTGAAGAACGCTCCTTCCACCTTCTGGAAGGTAGGGCTGGTGCAGTTCTTCTGCTGGGGTGGTATGCTGTATATGTGGACCTACGTGGTAGATGCTGTGTCTGAGACGGTATGGAACACCACCGACCCGACCTCAGAAGCCTATCAGGTAGCCGGCAACTGGACGGGCGTGCTCTATGCCATTCAGGCTATGGGGTCTGTGGTATGGGCTACGCTGTTGCCGCGCTTTAAGAACTCGAAGATGGCCTATGCGGTCAGCCTGGTACTGGGCGGTCTGGGGTTCATCCTCATCCCCTTCGTCCCTGATATGTACGGACAGATAGTGCCCTTCCTGCTCATTGGCTGCGGCTGGGCTGCCATGCTGGCCATGCCGTTTACCTTTGTCACCAATGCTCTGGAGGGCTATGGTCACATGGGGGCATATCTGGGGCTGTTCAACGGAACCATCTGCTTGCCCCAGATTATTGCAGCCCTTTGTGGCGGCACCGTCTTCTCGCTGGTTGGCGGACATCAGTCCACCATGATGATTGTGGCTGGAGTCAGTATGTTGATGGGCGCTTGTTGCGTTTCCATTATCAAGGAGAAGAAATAAAATGCAAACGATTGCACGAATATAACAAACAACTAAAACATAATTACTTATGAAAATATTATTCAACGTGGAATATCAGACAACTTTTGGTGAAGAGTTGGTACTGAACATCCTTTCCGGCGAAGAGAAGGCCACCACTCACAAGATGACAACACTTGACGGGTACCACTGGTTCTGCGAACTGACCAAAGCCCCCAAGACTGGTACGTATATTGACTATTACTACAGCCTCCTCCGTGGTGAAACAGAGGTACGCCACGAGTGGCTCATGGAACCCCACCGCTTGGAGTTTGCCGCCGTCAAGGGGGCACGCTATACGGTCTATGACCACTGGCTGGACATTCCTGAGGATGCCTACATGTATAGCTCGGCATTCACAGACTGCGTGATGGCACGCAAGCGGGCCCTCACCACCCCGACGGAATACCAGCGGACGGTGCGTCTGAAGGTTCGTGCCCCACAACTGCGACTGGGTGAGCGTCTGGCCATTGTGGGCGAGCCTCAGCAACTGGGCGCCTGGGACATCAAGAAAGCCCTGCCCATGACAGAGCACGAATGCAACGAGTGGGTGGTCAGTCTCGATGCCCTCAAACTGCCTGTAGGACGCTTCGAATTCAAGTTTGCCATCCTCGACACGGAACCAGACTATACTCCACTTTGGGAAGAGGGTGCCAACCGTTGTATCGACCTGCCTCTGGTCAATGACAACGAGGTGCTGGTATATGAACTCGCTCAGGCATACTTCCCCATCTATCCGTGGAAGGGAGCCGGCACCGTCATCCCCGTCTTCTCACTGCGCAGTGAGGGGTCATTCGGTGTGGGCGATTTCGGAGACCTGAAACTGATGATTGACTGGGCTGCCAAAACCAACCAGCGCATCCTGCAGGTACTGCCCATCAACGATACGAATATCACGCACACCTGGCAGGATTCCTATCCTTACAACTCCATCAGCATCTATGCCCTGCATCCGCAATATACGGACTTCCGTCAGTTGCCCGAGCTCAAGGATCAGGAGAAGAAAGCGCACTTCGAGCAGTTGCGCCAGGAGCTGAACGCCTTGTCACAGATTGACTACGAGCGTATGTTCAGTGCCAAGATGGACTACCTGCACGAGCTTTTTGCACAAGAGTGGAAGAAGGTGAAGGCTACCAAGGACTACAAAGAGTTCTTTGAAGAGAACAAAGTGTGGCTGGAGCCTTATGCGCTGTTCTGCGTCAATCGCGACAAGTACGGCACGGCAGAATTCTCTAAATGGCCCAAGGATGCCAAAAGTACAAAGACCAAGGCTGACAGCCAACAGGAGTTCTGGTATTTCGTACAATACAACCTTGACCGGCAGATGCGTGCTGCCCATGACTATGCCCGCAAGAACCGCGTCATCCTGAAGGGTGACATCCCCATCGGTATCAGCCGTGACGGTGTGGAGGCTTGGATAGAACCAAAGTATTTCAACCTGAACGGTCAGGCTGGTGCCCCACCCGATCCGTTCTCTGCCGACGGGCAGAACTGGGGATTCCCCACCTACAACTGGGACGAGATGCTGAAGGACGGCTGTTCGTGGTGGGTACGCCGTTTCCGCAAGATGGCTCAGTACTTTGACGCCTACCGCATAGACCATGTCCTGGGCTTCTTCCGCATCTGGGAGATTCCCGTACCTGAAAAGTCGGGACTGATGGGGCAGTTTGCCCCGGCCCTCGGACTGAGCAAAGAAGAGATAGAAGCCTACGGAGTGACATTCAACGAGGGCCTGTTCTTGGTAGACCACAAGCGCAATGACCGCTGGCATCCACGCATTGCCGTACAATACCAGCAGGCCTACGAACAGCTGGACGAGGGACAGAAGTATCACTTCAACCGACTGTACAACGACTACTTCTACCGTCGTAACAACCAGTTCTGGTATCAGGAGGCCATGAAGAAGCTGCCTCGACTGACACAGGCCACCCGTATGCTGGTGTGTGCAGAGGACTTAGGTATGGTGCCCGACTGTGTTCCCTGGGTGATGAACGAGCTACGCATCCTGTCACTCGAAATCCAGACCATGCCCAAGGATCCCAATACCCGCTTTGGCAAACTGTCGCACAACCCCTATCGCAGCGTCTGCACCTTCTCGACCCACGACATGCCTACCCTGCGTCAGTGGTGGGACGAAGACGAAGAACAGACTCAGGCCTACTTCAATGGCCCTCTGCGTCGTAGCGGAGAGGCTCCTCACCCCCTGCCTGGATGGCTGGCCAAGGACATCGTGAGCCGCCAGTTGACCTCACCGTCCATGCTCTGCCTGCTGTCGCTGCAGGACTGGCTCTCCATTGACGAGCGCCTGCGACTGCCCGACCAGAATGCCGAGCGCATCAACATCCCGGCCAATCCGCGTCACTACTGGCGCTATCGTATGCACTTGACCATCGAGCAGCTGCTACAGGCTGACGAGTTCAACGAAGAGGTGAAGACATTAATCACACACAGTGGAAGAAAATGAATATGAAACACAGAAACTTATTCCTGGCCATACTTTTACTGCCCCTGACAGCATGGGCTACAGAGACCAAGTCGCCTAACGGCAATGTGGTGCTGAACTTCAACGTAGAACAGGGACGTCCCGTCTACAGCGTTACCTACAAGGGACGTGACGTCATCCGTCCCTCACACCTGGGACTGGAACTGGCTCGCGACAAGCACGCCTCCAAGGGGCTGAAGGAGACTGATCTCATGGACGGCTTTACGCTGAAGAGTGAGCAGACGGCAACCTTCGACGAGACGTGGCAACCCGTCTGGGGCGAGACCCGTGACATCCGCAACCACTACAACGAGTACGCTGCCGTACTTCAGCAGCCAGCAGAACAGCGGCAGATGGTGCTGCGCTTCCGTGTCTATGACGACGGCGTGGGCTTCCGCTATGAGTTCCCACAACAGCCCGAGCTGAACTACTTCCTCATCCAGGACGAGCGCACAGAGTTTGCGATGGCTGGTGACCACACGGCCTGGTGGCTGCCGGGCGACTACGATACCCAGGAACAAGAGACACAGCAGAGCAAGCTGTCCGAGATTCGCGGACGCTTCAACAAGGCTGTCAATTGGGGCAACTCATCAGTGGCCGTATTCTCGGAAACGGGTGTTCAGACCGCTCTGCAGATGAAGTCGCAGGACGGACTCTACATCAACATCCATGAGGCTGCCTGTCTGGACTATGCCACCATGCATCTGGAACTGGTTGATGCCCAGACCAAGGCACTGTCTACCAAGCTGATGGGCAGCAGCAATGCCTATACCCCCAATCCCCTGCCTTCGCGTTATCCGCTGCCACAGCCTTTCACCTTCGTCAGCCATCTGACACCCGATGCCACAGGACTGAAGGGAGCTATGCAGACACCCTGTGAGACACCGTGGCGCACCATCATCGTCTCAGACGATGCCCGCGACATGCTGTCCTCCAACCTCATCCTCAACCTCAACGAACCTTGCAAACTGGAGGACACCTCGTGGATTCATCCTACCAAGTACTGTGGTGTGTGGTGGGAAATGATTGTCGGCAAGTCCACCTGGAACTATACCAACGACTACCCCAGCGTCCAACTATCAACTATTAACTATCAACTATCAACTCCCAACGGCCGTCATGCTGCCAACAACGAGAAGGTCAAGCGATACATCGACTTCGCTGCCAAGAACGGACTCGACGAGGTACTGGTCGAAGGCTGGAATGTCGGCTGGGAAGACTGGGCCAACATGT
>DEWO01000085.1 GCA_002363695.1 Prevotella sp. UBA3208 | reverse complement strand
ACCCGAATCGATGTGGCCGATGCCTGGTATGCCTTCGAGGAGGTGAGAAAGGCGCTCCACCATCTCTGCATCTTCGGCCTCTGGAACGAAGTCTTTGAAAGAATCTGGCTGCCATTTCTGATACACGCCAAATTAAAGCAAAAAAGAAACCCAAACTACTGATAACCAGCGGTTTGGATTTTCTTTCTGTCGGGATTACTGGACTCGAACCAGCGACCTCGCGCCCCCCAGACGTGTGCGCTACCAACTGCGCTAAATCCCGATCCTTAATATGTGATTTCTCTGAAATCGTGTGCAAAGGTACAACGTTTTTTTGAATCTGCCAAATTTTCCGGCTTTTTTTTGAAGAAAAGTTTGATAATTAATGTTATTTCCTTGCATAGTCAGCAAATAATTCGTACTTTTGTCACGTTATTATTAAAAATATAAAGAGGTATTCAGAAATTACATTATCTATGCAATATACAATCACAGCCCCGAAGGTGCTGAAGCATACGGCCCAGTTGCCAGCCTCGAAGAGCATCTCGAATCGGGCACTTATCATTCACGCACTGTCAGGGAGTCAGGTGGTCCCTGACAACCTGTCTGACTGCGACGACACGGAGGTCATAGTCCGTGCGCTGCGAGACAATCCTTACGAGATTAACATCAAGGCGGCTGGTACGGCCATGCGCTTCATGACGGCAAGGTTGTCGGTATGCGAAGGCGAGGAGCACGTGCTGACGGGTACGGAACGCATGAGGCACCGCCCTATCGGTACGCTGGTGGATGCCCTGCGCCGGCTGGGTGCAGACATCGAGTATGTAGGCGAGGAAGGCTTCCCTCCCCTACGCATCCGTGGCCGGAAGCTGGAGGGCGGATTATTGGAAACGGCAGGCAACATCAGTTCGCAGTACATCTCGGCACTGCTGATGATAGGCCCCATGCTAAGCAAGGGTCTGACGCTGCACCTGACGGGGGACATCATCTCACGCCCCTACATTGACCTGACGCTATGGACCATGCGCGAATTTGGTGCCGATGCCGAATGGAGCGACTATGAGACCATCAAGGTGGAGCCGAAACCGTATCAGGAACGGCCCTACTATATAGAGAGCGACTGGAGTGCGGCGTCCTACTGGTACGAAATGTTGGCACTGTCAGCCAACGAAGACGACGAGGTGAGGCTGACGGGGCTCATGGACGGCTCGAAACAGGGCGACTCGCAGGTGCGCTACCTGTTCAGCCTGTTGGGCGTGAAGACGACGTTCGAGACAACGCAGGAGGGTGTACCGACGACGGTGACGCTGAGGCACTCAGGACGTCGGGTATCCAGGCTGGACTATGACTTCGTAAACTGTCCCGACCTGGCACAGACCTTTGTGGTATGCTGTGCACTGATGGGGGTGAAGTTCCATTTCCACGGACTGTCGACACTGAAAATCAAGGAGACGGACCGCATAGAGGCCCTGAAACGGGAGATGCGTAAGCTGGGCTACGTCATCTATGACCGCGACAACCAGGAACTGCTGTGGGACGGCGAACGCTGTGAGCCGCAGCTGGAGTTGGGCATTGACACCTACGAGGACCACCGCATGGCACTGGCCTTCGCTCCTGCAGCACTGCGCTACGAAGGACTGCGCATCAACGCTCCTGAGGTGGTGACGAAGTCGTATCCGCAGTATTGGAAGGATCTTGTGCGAGCCGGATTCCAGATAGACGAGAGGTGAGAGATTAAAAGATTAAGAGATTGAGTTTCCTGCTGATAGTTATCATATCGCTCGTGGCGCTGGGCGTAGTTGCCGCCATCTTCTCCGGTGGCGACAATGAACCTGTGCAGCCAGAAGAAGAGGGCAACTGCTCCTCATGCAGCAGCAGGAACGAGTGTAAGCTGGCAGAACTGAAAGAGGAAAGCGAACGGAGAAAGGAAGAAAAGAAAAGGGGTGGCGGCTGTCATCCGACAGGCATGGCGACTGTCGCACTGGTGGTATTGCTGGCACTGACGGGATGCTCGACGAAGAACAATACGGCCAGAACGCGCTGGTGGCACGCCTTCAATGCCCGCTACAACACATACTTCAACGGTTCGCAGGCATTCATCGAGGGCAGTCTGGAGAAAGAACAGGGCAACAAGGACAACTACACCGAGCTCATCCCCCTGTATACCGTCGGCAACAAGCAGAGCCGCGACCTGGGCAAGGGCAACTTCGACCGCGCTATAGAGAAGTCGGAGAAAGCCATCAAGCAACACAGCATCAAGACGCGCCCCCAGTGGAACAAAAGCCGACGGAAGACACAGAAGGACATCGAGTGGCTGAACCGCCGCGAGTACAACCCCTTCATCTGGAAGGCTTGGCTGCTGATGGGCAAGTCGCAGTTCCAGAAGGGCGAGTTCGAAGAGGCCGCTGCCACCTTCAGCTATATGTCACGCCTGTATCACACCCAACCCGCCATCAACGGACTGGCAAGGGCCTGGCTGGCCAAGAGCTATACGGAATTGGACTGGCTGTACGATGCCGAGGACGTCATCAGCAAGCAGCGTCGCGACACCATGCACTTCCGCGCCGTCAAGGACTGGGACTACACCTATGCCGACTACTACATACACAGCCAGCGCTACGAGGAGGCCCTACCCTACCTGCGCAAAGTCATCAGACACGAGAAGCGGCGCAAGCAGAAAGCCCGCGAGTGGTTCCTCTACGGACAGCTGCAGGCCCTGTTGGGACGCAAGGCAGAAGCCTACGACGCCTTCAAGCATACCATCCGTCTGAACCCTCCCTACGAACTGGAGTTCAATGCCCGCATTGCCCAGACAGAGGTGATGGCCCGAGGGGGCAAGAATGCCCGCCAGATGGTGAAGCGGCTGAAGCGCATGGCGGCATCGGACAATAACAAAGACTATCAGGACCAGGTGTACTATGCCATCGGCAACATCTGGCTGGCCGAACGTGACACGACACAAGCCATCGAGGCCTACGAGGAGGGCAACAAGAAGGCCACCCGCAGCGGCATAGAGAAGGGTGTGCTGCTGCTGACGCTGGGCAACCTGTACTGGGAACGCGAGAAGTTTGCCGATGCCCAGCGGTGCTACGGCGAGGCCATCGGACTGCTGGACAAGGACCGCCAGGACTACCAACAGCTGTCTGAACGCTCGAAAATACTGGACGAGCTGGTGCCGCACACCAGCAGCGTGGAACTGCAAGACTCACTGCAACGGCTGGCCAAGATGCCGGAAGCCGAGCGGCTGAAGGTGATAGACCGCATCATAGAGGAACTGAAAAAGAAAGAGAAGGAGGAACGGCGGGCCCGCGAGGAAGCCGAAGCGGAGCAGGTGCTACAACAGCAGTCGGCCATGGGCAACCGCCAGCAAACCAACACCCCCACCGTGCCTACACCTGCCACAGCGAGCAACGGAGCATGGTACTTCTACAATCCACAGGCCGTCAGCCAGGGTAAGCGTTCCTTCGAACAGCAGTGGGGCAAGCGCCAGAACGTGGACGACTGGCAGCGCGTCAACAAGACGGTAGTGAGCCTGTTGCCCGAGAACAGCGAAACCTCAGAAAACCAAGAATCCACGGTGGTTGGCGATTCTATCGCCAATATGGCAACTACCGACACCACAGCCGTCGCACAAGCCGACTCTGCTGCCCTCGACCCACACAACCGGGAATACTATCTGGCACAGATACCCTTCACTGACGACCAGCTGGCCACCAGCAATGCCGCCATTCAGGAGGGACTGTTCCATGCAGGCATCCTGTTCAAGGACAAGATGGACAACCTCAGGCTGAGCGAGCGCTGGCTGAGGCGACTGACCACCGACTATCCCGACTACGAACACAACGACGAGGCGTGGTACCACCTGTTCCTGCTGTACTCGCGACAGGGACGCACCCTGGAGGCACAACACTGTCTGGCGATGCTGCAGGCCAATCACACGGAGAGCCAGTGGACTACCCTACTCTCCGACCCGCACTTTGCCGAAAACCAACGCTTCGGCATCCACATCGAAGACTCGCTGTATGCCGCAACCTACAACGCCTTCAAGGCCGACCGCTATCAGGAGGTCCAGAACAACGTCCAGCTGTCGGAGAGCCGTTTCCCGCTGGGCCAGCACCGTCCGAAGTTCCTGTTCATCGAGGGTCTGAGTATGCTGAACGACGGCAATGCCAAGGGCTGTACGGAGCGTATGCAACAGGTGGTGGAGCAATACCCCCAAAGCGAGGTCAGCGAAATGGCAGGCATGATACTGCGTGGCGTGCAACAAGGGCGCAAGCTCTACGGTGGCAAGTTCGACATGGGCGATGTCTGGTCACGACGCGCGGCAGAATCGATGTCTGGCGACTCTACCCAGGTGGACACGCTGACTTTCGAGCGCAATGCCAGCTACGTGTTCCTGCTGGCCTTCCAGCCCGACTCCGTGAACCAGAACCAACTGCTCTACGAGCTGGCCAAGTATAACTTCTCGAACTTCCTGGTGCGTAACTTCGACATTGTTATCGACCAAGACCCCAACGGACTGGCACGGATGCTCGTCAGCGGATTCCTGAGTTACGACGAGGCCCGTCAGTATGCACGACAACTGCACGACAGCAAGGCGCTGATGCCATACATGAAACACTGCCGGAGTCTCATTGTCAGCGAACAGAACCTGCGACTGCTGGGCACTGCCTACAGTTACCGTGACTACGAGGTCTTCTTCGAGAAAGAGATAGAACCCGTCAAGATATCGACTCAGCCCCTGTTGGACGAGCCTGAGAGCATCACCACAGAGGAAGACCCTGAGGAGGCTCCCACTGAAGAACAAACCACCAACGACGACGACCTGTTCAACAACCAGCCTCAACAGCAAAACAACGGCTACATTGAGTTCGACGACGACTTCTGGCGATGACGGAAAGAATAAAAAGGCAAAAAAGCAAAAAGTTAAAACATATTATGACGAACGGACGATTACTATGGGCTGACGACGAGATGGAACTGCTCCGAGCCCACCTGTTGTTCCTGGAGAAAAAAGGTTATGAAGTGGTAACCGTGACCAACGGCACTGATGCCGTCGAGGAATGCCGGAAGGGCTCCTTCGACCTGGTGCTGCTGGACGAGATGATGCCCGGACTCTCCGGACTGGAAACCCTGCAACGCATCAAGGAACTGACGCCACAGACTCCGGTGGTGATGGTGACCAAGAGCGAGGAGGAGGACATCATGAACCAAGCCATCGGCCAGCAGATAGCCGACTACCTGATCAAGCCCGTGAACCCCAGCCAGATACTGCTGACGCTGAAGAAGAACATACACCGTCGCGAGATCGTGACGGAAACCGTTCAGCAGGGCTACCAACAGCAGTTCCAGCAGATTGCCATGCAGATTATGGACTGTCGCACGTGGCAGGACTGGACGGATGTCTACAAACGGCTGGTACGCTGGGAGTTGGAACTCAGCGCCACCGACTCGCAGATGACCGAGATGCTGGACATGCAGAAGCAGGAGGCCAACTTGGGCTTTGCCAAGTACGTCAAGAAGAGCTACATGGACTGGATGAAGGGCAGTGAACACCCCATGATGTCCAACGAGCTGTTCAAGACCAAGATATTCCCCCTGCTCAACGAGGGGCAGAAGGTGTTTCTGGTGGTACTGGACAACTTCCGCTACGACCAGTGGAAAATGCTGGAACGAGAGATTGGCGACTTGTTCGAGATAGACGAGGATGTCTATTGCAGCATCCTGCCTACCGCCACACAATATGCCCGTAACGCCATCTTCTCGGGTCTGATGCCAGTACAGATAGCCCAGATGTTCCCCGACCTGTGGGTCGACGAGGACGAGGAGGAAGGCAAGAACCTGAACGAGGAGCCACTCATCCAGACCCAGTTGGAACGCTATCGCAGGAAGAACACCTTCTCGTACCACAAGATTAACACCTCGGCAGAGGCAGAGCGCTTCATGCAGCAACTGAACCAGCTGGAGCGTAACGACCTGAACGTAGTGGTGTTCAACTTCATTGACATGTTGAGCCACGCCCGCACGGAGTCGAAGATGGTACGCGAACTGGCCAACAACGAGTCAGCCTATCGCAGCATTACCCTCTCGTGGTTCCGCCATTCTGTCATTGCCGACCTGTTCCGCGAATTGGCACAGAGCGACTATCGCATCATCATCACCACCGACCACGGTTCCATACGCACCAATACACCCGTCAAGATTGTCGGTGACCGCAACACCAATACCAACCTGCGCTACAAGCTGGGCAAGAACCTGAGCTACGACGCAAAGGACCTCTTCGTCATCAAAGAGCCCCAGAAGGCTCACCTGCCCGCCCCCAACCTGTCGACAAGCTATGTGTTTGCCACAGGCGACAGTTTCTTTGCCTATCCCA
>DEWO01000132.1:4816-7631 GCA_002363695.1 Prevotella sp. UBA3208 | reverse complement strand
AGAACAGTTGTTACAGACTCTGACTGGGAAATATGGTATGAGTGAATACGACATGAACGAGAAAGACTCTATACCTGATGAGCGAATTACTGGAAATGCAATGATTGCATAAAGGGTAAGACGAATCACTTATTTGTACCTCTTTGCAAGGTTTTTAAGCAAGTATGAAAGAAATGAAACTCTGGATGTTGACATCTTGTCGAGCCTGCTCGCGCTCGACGAAGCGGGCGGGCTCATATTGTGCTCGCTCAATCGTAGCCTTCGCCGCAGTCCTTACCCTCTGCGGCGCCTGTGTGTTCGTATCGTGCTCCAAGGACGATGACAACAAAACCGTGGTAACCCCGGCGTCGAAGGAGTACTTCACGCTGTGGAACCAATGCGAGGCGTTGACGGCACTGCAGGACTACGTGAAGGACGTGACGAACCCCACATCGGCGAACTTCATTCCTGTCGAGGATCGTATTGCTACTTTCGATATGGACGGTACGTTTGTCGGCGAGCTCTACCCGTCGTACTTCGAATATAACATGCTGGAATACCGTGTACTGGACGATGCCACCTACAAGGCTCCGAAGGACGTGGTGGAGACGGCGCAGGAGATTCGCGACTTCGTGCGCAACGGCAAGAAACTGCCCGACCACTTCGACATGAAGCACGCCTACGCCGCCGCCAAGGCATACGCCGGCATGACGCTGGCAGAGTTTGACGCCTATGTCAAGGCCTACGCTGCCAAGCCCGCCAACGGCTTTTCGGGGATGACCTACGGCGAGAGTTTCTATAAGCCGATGCTCGAGGTCTTTGAGTATCTGAAGGACAACGGCTTCACCTATTACGTCGTCTCGGGCAGTGACCGCTTTATCTGCCGCGCACTGGTAGAACGCATCGGCATCCCCTCCAACCGAGTCATCGGCATGGACGTGAAACTGCGCTCCACCAGCCAGGGCACCGAGGAAGGCGTGAACTACACGATGGGGCGCGAGGAAGACCTTGTGCGCACCGACGAACTCATCATCAAGAACCTGAAGACGAACAAGGTGCTGCAGATTTCTCAGGAGATTGGCAAGAAGCCCGTACTGTCGTTCGGCAACAGCGGCGGTGACGCTGCCATGCACAACTATGCGCTGGGTAACAAACGGTACAAGACGGCGGCCTTCATGCTCATTGCCGACGACGACCAGCGCGACCATGCCAACCGTGAAAAAGCTCTCGCGTTAGGTGAACAATGGCGCCAGGCCGGCTACCACGTCATCTCCATGCGCGATGACTTCAAGACTATCTACGGCAATGGCGTGACGAAGACCGACTTTACTTTCCCGTCGAGGTAAAGTCGCTCGCCGAGTGACTGAGTAGGGGTTCCCCTACGCACTTTTCGGGAATATCCCCTTTGCGGTTTGGTGGAAAATGGTTAACTTTGCACCCGTAAACATTAAAGCAGATGACGATGATGAAGAAGAGTTTGATGGCTTTGGCTGCTTCGGCAGTGTTGCTGAGCAGCTGCGGAACGTACACGGGACAGGGTGCTTTTGCCGGTGCCACATTCGGTTCAGTGCTGGGTTCTGCTATTGGCGGTATCTCGGGCGGATGGCGTGGTCACGACATCGGTACAGTAGTCGGAATGGCTGGCGGTGCGGCCGTGGGGGCTGCCATCGGTGCGGCAGCCGACCAGAAGGAACAGGAGAAGTATGAAGCCTACAAGCGTGAGCGTGCCCAGCGCAGTGATGCTCGCATCAGCCAGCAGGACAACTACGGCTATGACGACAGCGGCTATGATGCCACGAACAGCGGTGACGACCGCATAGACTTTGACGGTGCCGGTCCGCGCGACGGACGGAGTGGGGGATATACGGCTGCTCCTCCGCGTAGCTACGACCCGACGAAGACTCCCGCAGAGCCTGGATATAGCATCAAGTTCAATGCGCTGATTGAAATCCGTAACGCCCGCTTCATTGATGCAGACCACGACGGTGTGCTGCGCGCCGGTGAGGAGTGCAAGGTGACCTTTGAGGTGATGAACCACTCGTCCAAGGTGCTGTACGACGTTCAGCCTACGGTGATTGACGTTACGGAGAACAAGCACATTCATATCTCGCCCAATCTGCACGTAGAGCGTATTGAGCCGAACAGTGGCATCCGCTATACGGCCACTATCCTGGCAGATAAGAAGCTGAAGGACGGTACGGCGGTAATACGTGTAGCCGTGGCACAGGGTAACCGCGAGATTACGTCCCAGGTGCAGGAGTTTACTGTCCGCACCGGACGGAAAAGATAAGAGACTATTTTGATTTTTTCTGGGCTTGCCGGGTTTCCCGCAAGCCTTTTTCTATTTGCTGCCAGACGGGTATGGTTTCTGCCGAGCCCTCATTGGTCTCGAGCTGCAATTCTGGTATTTCTATCATATCGGTCGGCAGGTAGGGTACGACGATGTTGTCAACCTTCTGGACGGTAACCACGGCAACACCTTTGGCGATAATGTCCAATTCCTTGGCGGCACGCCACGAGAGGTCTATGATACGACCACGGACAAAAGGACCTCGGTCCGTAACGCGGACAATGACGCTGCGTCCGTTGGCGGGATTGTAGACTTTCAGCAAAGTGCCGAAGGGATAGGTGCGGTGGGCACAGGTCAGTGAGTCATGATGCAGCCGTTCGCCGCTGGCCGTCTTGTAGCCGGAGAACTTGCGGGCGTAAAATGAGGCTTTGCCCTGTTGCAAGTCTTGTGCCTGCAACAGGGTAAAACCAAGTGTGAGGGATGTTGCTATAAAAGCTATCTTTGTCTTGATGTTCATACATTATACAATGCCCTGCGCGAGCATGG
>DEWO01000132.1:3319-4678 GCA_002363695.1 Prevotella sp. UBA3208 | reverse complement strand
ATACAATGCCCTGCGCGAGCATGGCTTTAGCGACCTTCATGAAGCCGGCAACGTTGGCCCCCTTGACGTAGTTTACGTAGCCAGCTTCCTTGCCGTACTTCACACACTGTTGGTGGATGCCCGACATGATTTGGTGCAGGCGCTGGTCTACCTCCTCTGCAGTCCATGCCATACGCATCGAGTTCTGCGTCATTTCCAGGCCTGAGGTGGCCACACCGCCGGCGTTGACGGCCTTGCCCGGAGCAAACAGCTGCTTGGCAGCGATAAACTTGTTGACAGCCTCTGCCGTGCAGCCCATGTTGCTGACCTCGGCAACGCATAGCGGCTTCTGAGCCAGAATCTTGTCGGCGTCCTCGCCGTTCAGCTCGTTCTGGGTGGCACAAGGCAGATAGATGTCGGCTTTCTGCTCCCAGGGCTTCTTGCCGGCATAGAACGTCGAGCCGGGGAACTCGTCAGCATAGGGCTGGCAGATGTCGTTGCCCGAGGCGCGCAGCTCCAACAGGTAGTCAATCTTCTCGTCGTCCAGACCTGCGGGGTCGTAGATGTAGCCGTCAGGACCCGAGATGGTGATGACCTTGGCACCCAGTTCTGTGGCTTTCTTGGCGGCGCCCCATGCTACGTTGCCGAAGCCGGAGAGTGCTACGGTCTTGCCCTTGATGTCCAGTCCGTGCTCTTCCATCATCTGATGTACAAAGTACAGAGCTCCGAAGCCCGTTGCCTCTGGGCGCAGGATGGAGCCGCCCCATTCGATGCCCTTACCCGTCAGGGTGGCACCATGGAACTGAGAAGTCAGCTTCTTGTACATGCCGAAGAGGTAGCCGATTTCGCGTCCGCCTACGCCGATGTCGCCGGCGGGCACGTCCATGTCGGGTCCGATGACCTTATAGAGCTCGCACATGAATGCCTGGCAGAAGCGCATGATCTCTGCCTCACTCTTGCCGCGTGGCGAGAAGTCGCTACCGCCCTTGCCACCGCCCATGGGCAGTGTAGTCAGTGCGTTCTTGAATGTCTGTTCAAATCCGAGGAACTTCAGAATGCTGAGGTTTACCGAAGCGTGGAAGCGCAAGCCGCCCTTGTAGGGGCCGATGGCGCTGTTGAACTGTACGCGGTAACCGATGTTGACCTGCACCTCGCCCTTGTCGTCAACCCAGGGCACGCGGAAAGTGGTGATGCGCTCGGGTTCTACGATACGCTCCACAATCTTGGCTTTCTCAAACTCGGGGTGCTGGTTGTAAACGTCCTTAATTGATTCAAGAACTTCTCTTACAGCCTGAAGGTACTCTACTTCGCCTGGATGCTTCTGCTCCAGAGCTTGCATGATTTTCTCTACGTTCATAGTATAGTTTATTTTTAGTTATA
>DEWO01000132.1:2734-3204 GCA_002363695.1 Prevotella sp. UBA3208 | reverse complement strand
AAATTCCCAAATATTTTCCGTAAAAGGTTACATTTTGTTAAATAGTGGGCTTAAAGCATGTGCATCGTACCTAAAAGATAGAGTACGATATAGCCCAGCAACATGCTCAGCAGACCCATGATGAGTCCCATCTTTGACATGTCTTTCTGCTGTACCAGATTGGTAGCATAGGCCAGTGCGTTCGGTGGGGTGGAAATGGGCAGTACCATGGCACTTGAAGCCGCAATGGCCACGCCGATGAGTACAGTGGGTGTACCACCGATAGCCTCCAGTTTGTCACCCATGGCCGTGCAGACCACGGCAAGGATGGGCATGAGCAGTGCGGCCGTTGCCGAGTTGGAGATGAAGTTGGAGAGCACGTAGCAGATGAGTCCTGAGAGCAATAGGATGAGCAGCGGAGAGAAATCCCCGAAGGGAATGCTCTTGACGGCATTCGCTGCCAGTCCCGATGCGTTCAGTCCGTAGCCGAG
>DEWO01000132.1:0-2629 GCA_002363695.1 Prevotella sp. UBA3208 | reverse complement strand
TCGCGCTTGGTGATGACCCCTGTGAGTGCGAAGACCACGAAGGGTACCAAGGCTACGGTGTATGAGTTAATGCCTGTCACGGTGTCGAGCAGCCAGAGGGCTACCGTAGCAAAGAAGGTGATGATGACGATGTACGTATGGGCATCGCGCTTCATTTCGCCCTCAATCTCCAGTTCGACGGTCTTCTGCGAGAAGGGGAAAATGGTCTTCAGCAGCCACCAGCCTACAAAGAGCAGGATGACGACCAGCGGCGTCATGAACATCATCCACTCGCCGAAGCCCAGCCCCATGTTCAGCCCCTCTGGGTCGTTGAGGTATTTCAGGGCGATGGTGTTGGGCGGTGTGCCGATGGGGGTTCCCATGCCACCGAGGTTGGCTGCCAGGGGAATGCTGAGTGCCATGGCGATACGGCCCTTGCCTTCGGGGGGCAGTTGGCGGAACACAGGAGTCAGGAACGTCAGCATCATGGCTGCCGTTGCCGTGTTGGACACGAACATGGAGAACAGACCCGTGATAAGGATGAATCCCAGCAGCACGTTGTCGCTCTTGTTGCCGAAGGGCTTCAGTAGCACCTTGGCCAACTGGGCGTCCAGTCCCGTCTTGGTGGCGGCAATAGCCAAGATAAATCCACCGATGAACAGCATGATGACAGGGTCGGCAAAAGTTGCCATGACGCTCTTGTATGACAGCAGGGCGCCCACCTGTTCCGGGTCGCACATCCATTTCACTCCCGAGTCGGAGCAGAACAGCAGCATCAGTCCGATGATGGCTACACTGGTAGCCCACGACGACACGACTTCCAGGATCCACATCAGCGTGGCAAAGGCGAAGATAGCGATGATGCGCTGTTGTACAATGGTCAGTCCGTCTATGCCGAACATACTGGCTGGTGCATTCCACAATAGCAGAGTAATGATAGCTACAATGACTGCTTCAGCCGTCTTTTTAAATCCACCACTGGGATGAAAGCGGCGGTTTGTTCTCATGTTGTGGTAGGCTTCTACAAGCTCGTACCCCTTGTAAATATGAAACATTTTCTAAATAGGTTTATAATTTGCGGCTGCAAAGGTACAAATAAATTAAGAATTTAGAACGATGAATTGAGAAATATTTCGTACCTTTGCAGGAAAATAACTAAAATGAGTACAACGAATATTCCTCAAGAATTCAATAATTTCTTCCTAAAGGACGTCTCGTTTGTCAACTTGATGACGAAGCGCATCTTCAATATCCTGATAGTGGCTAACCCCTATGACGCCTTTATGTTGGAGGACGATGGTCGCATTGACGAGAAGTTGTTTGACGAATACATGGAGCTGGGGCTGCGCTATCCACCTACGTTCACCCAGGTGTCGACCACCGAGGAGGCTAACGAAGTGCTGAAAGCCACCGATATCGACTTAGTCATCTGTATGCCGGGTAATGCCGACAACGATGCCTTCGCCGTGGCCCGCGACGTGAAACAGATGGCACCGCAGATTCCCTGCGTGGTGCTGACTCCTTTCTCACACGGCATTACCAAGCGTATTGAGCACGAAGACATGTCCATTTTCGACTACGTGTTCTGCTGGTTGGGCAATACCAACCTCATCCTCAGTATCATCAAGCTGATAGAGGACCGCATGAACATCGAGCACGACATCAAGGAAGCCGGCGTGCAGATGATATTGCTCGTCGAGGACAACATCCGTTTCTATTCCTCTGTGCTGCCCAACCTCTATAACTATATCCTAGCCCAGTCGAAGAACTTCTCGACCGAGGCCCTGAACCCCCATGCTGCCGCCCAGCGAAAGCGAGGACGCCCCAAGGTGGTGCTGGCTACCAACTACGAAGAAGCCATGCACTGGTATGAGAAGTATCATGACAACGTGCTGGGTGTCATTTCGGACACTCGCTTCCCGATGGAGACCCACGAAGGTCGTCTGAGCCATGTGGAGGAAGGTGATGCTGAGGCAGGACTGAAGTTGCTGCGGGAGATTCGCCGGCGTGACGAGTACGTACCCCTCATCCTGCAGAGCTCGGAGATTGTCAACAAGGAGAAAGCCGAGGCAGAAGGTTTCCGCTTTGTAGACAAGAACTCGAAGAAGATGAATGTCGACCTGCGCCAGCTGATAGAAGAACACATGGGCTTTGGCGACTTCGTGTTCCGTGACCCCACAACCAAGGAGGAGGTGTGCCGCGTGTCGTCACTGAAGGAGTTGCAGGACAACATCTTTAAGATTCCCAACGACTCGATGCTTTATCATATCTCGCGCAACCACATGAGCCGATGGCTCTGTGCCCGTGCCATCTTCCCCGTCAGCCAGTTTCTGAAGACGGTGACGTGGCACAAGTTGAAGGACGTTGATGCGCACCGTCGGATTATCTTTGATGCTATAGTCCAGTACCGTCGGATGAAGAATATTGGTGTCGTAGCCGTCTTCGACCGCCTGAAGTTTGACCGCTATGCCCACTTTGCCCGTATCGGAGACGGCTCGTTGGGCGGTAAGGGCCGTGGCTTGGCATTCCTCGACAACATCATCAAGCGTCATCCTGAACTCAACCAGTTTGAGAATGCTACCGTACAGATACCCAAGACCGTCGTGCTGTGTACCGACTTCTTCGACGAGTTCATGGACAAGAACAACCT
>DEWO01000115.1:2290-3846 GCA_002363695.1 Prevotella sp. UBA3208 | reverse complement strand
TTAATGCTTCCATAAGCAGGCTGCGGGGACAGGCGATATTGATGCGCAGGTAGCCTTCGCCGCTCAGAGGACCGTACATGGTACCGGGGTTCAGCCACACCTTGGCATTGCGCATCAGCCCGTCACAATAATCTGCCACCTTGCCGGTGCATTGCGACACGTCCACCCATACGAGGTAGGTGCCTTCCAGCGGCATCACCTTCCACCCGGGCAGATGCTGTGCAGCAAAGTCGCGCAGCAAGGTGTAGTTCTCCCAGAGATACTGGTTTAGGGCGTCAATCCAACCCTCGCTCTCGTTGTAGGCAGCCATCACTGCCAGGGGGGCAAAGGGATTGACGTCGCACACCTCATTAATATTAATAGCCCGGTCCAGGCGGCGGCGCGTGGCAGCGTCCTGACAGATGATGTTGGCCATCTGCAGTCCGGCAATGTTGAACGACTTGGACGGCGAGTTGAGGATGACGGCGTCGGCATCGACGGTTCCCATGGGGACAAAGGTGTGGCCGGGCATGATGAGCTCGCAGTGTATCTCGTCAGAGACAATGCGCACGTCATGGCGGTGGCAGATGTCGGCCATCCGCTGCAGTTCCTCGCGGCTCCATACACGCCCTGTCGGGTTGTGGGGGTTGCAGAGCAGAAAGACGGTCGTTTTCTCGTCGGAACACTGAGTCTCAAAGTCGTCCCAGTCGACCTCGAAGCGGTTGTCGTCTGTGCGTCGCAACACACTCTCGGCCACCTCGCAGCCGTTGTTGCGGATGCTGCTGAAGAAGCAGTTGTAGTCGGGAGAGAGGATGACTACTCGTTCGCCGGGCATGGTCAGTGCCTTGATGGCACAAGACATGGCGGGCACCACGCCCGTGGTGTAGAGCATCCACTCGCGCTTAATCTTCCATCCGTGGCGGCGTTGGAACCACGAGATGACGCTGACATAATAGTCCTCGTGTATGTATGTATAGCCAAATATGGGATGCTGCGCACGCTGTCTGACGGCCTCCTGAATGGCAGGAGCCACCGCAAAGTCCATGTCAGCCACCCAGAGGGGGATGACATCGGGCGAGGGACTCTCGTCCCACTTGATACAGCCCGTCTGGTAACGGGGAATGATTTCGTCAAAGTTATAGTTCATACCGCTACTTCTCACCTCTTACCTCTATTACGCAGTTGTTGGGCTGGCGCACGTTCTCGTCAATCGTGATGCTGCCTATGGAGTCGGCCACGATATGTCCGCTGGTGGGGTTCTTGATGTTCTCGATGTGCCCGCGGATGTCGGCCTGGACGGTCGAGTACTCGAAGACACGGTCACACATACGGTCGAAGGTACAGTTCTCCAGCACCAGGTTGTCGGTATAGCACAGCAGTTGCTCGCCGGCCAGATGGCAGTTGACCAGTCGCACGTTCTTGGAGTGCCAGGCCAGATACTCGCCGTCCAGTTCAGAGTCGTAGACGGTGACGTTCTCGCACTCCCAGAAAGAGTCCTTGGTCAGTATCTTGGCATGGTGAACCTCTACGTTCTGACAATACTGGAACACATATTTGGCATCCGACTCCAGACCGTC
>DEWO01000115.1:1818-2252 GCA_002363695.1 Prevotella sp. UBA3208 | reverse complement strand
ACGTAGATGTTCTTCGAGAACATGAACGGATAGGTGCCGCCGTGCAGACAGACATTCTTGAGCTTGAGGCCGTCCACGCGCCAGAAAGTCTCGTCGGCGTCGCAAATCTTCACATCCTCCAGTTCGACATTCTTCATCTCGCGGAAGAACTTGGGCGCGTCGATGCGGCAACGGCGCATCACCAGGTCGTTGGTGTACCAGATGGCAGAGCGCGAGTCCAAGGCGAAGTAGCAGTCCTCAATGAGTGCTCCGTCAACGTGCCACCAGGGGTACTTGCCATAGAAACGGCAGTTCCGGGCCTCGATGTTCCGGCATTGCTTGATGCCGCTCTCACCATCGGTAATAGTGATGTTCTCCAGTCTTGTGTCATGAATGGTAAACAGTGGGCGCTCGCCCCCGAATTCCTTGTTCTTTATCAGTTCCATACGTTAATA
>DEWO01000115.1:0-1706 GCA_002363695.1 Prevotella sp. UBA3208 | reverse complement strand
AAATGAAAAAGCTATATATAGAGACCTACGGCTGCCAGATGAATGTGGCCGATTCGGAAGTCGTTGCCTCGGTGATGCAGATGGCGGGCTATGAGCCGACGGAGTCGCTGGACGAGGCCGATGCGGTGTTCTTGAATACCTGTTCGGTGCGCGACAATGCTGAGCAGAAAATCTATCATCGGTTAGATGCCTTGGATGCTGTGAAGCGTAAGCGCCCGTTGCTTATTGGTGTTTTGGGATGTATGGCTGAGCGTGTGAAAGATGACCTGTTGGAAAATCATCATTGCGACCTGGTGGCAGGTCCTGATGCCTATCTCTCGCTGCCCGACCTGATAGCGCAAGCAGAGACGGGACACAAGGCCATCAACATTGAGCTGAGCACCAGCGAGACCTATAAAGATGTGGTGCCCCAACGGCTGCATGGTGCTAAGATTGGCGGCTTTGTCAGCATTATGCGAGGCTGCAACAACTTCTGCCATTATTGCATCGTACCCTATACCCGTGGTCGGGAGCGTAGCCGCGATGTAGAGAGCATCTTGCGGGAAGTGCGCGACCTCAGGGACCGTGGATTCAAGGAGGTGACTTTGCTGGGACAGAATGTGAACAGTTATCAAGCATCAGATACCAATTTCCCAGCCTTACTTAGAAAGGTAGCCGAGGAGGCTCCTCAGATGCGCATCCGCTTCACCACCTCGCATCCTAAGGACATGAGCGACGAGACGCTACGGGTGATTGCCGAGATGCCTAACGTCTGCAAGCATATCCACCTGCCCGTGCAGAGCGGTTCGGACCGTATACTGAAGCTGATGAACCGCAAGTACACCCGTGAGTGGTATATGGGACGTGTAGAGGCCATTCGCCGCATCGTCCCTGACTGCGGACTGAGCACCGACATCTTTGTGGGCTATCACTCAGAGACGGAGGAAGACCACCAACTCAGCCTGAGTCTGATGCGTGAGGTGGGTTACGACTCGGCCTTTATGTTCAAGTACTCAGAACGTCCGGGTACCTATGCCTCGAAGCATCTGCCTGACAATGTTCCTGAAGAGGAGAAGATACGCCGACTGAATGAACTCATCGCCTTGCAGACAGAAATCTCTGCCCAACAGAACAAAAAGGACGAAGGCAAGGAGTTCGATGTGCTCATCGAAGGTTTCTCGAAGCGCAGCCGTGCACAACTGATGGGGCGAACGGAGCAAAACAAGGCCGTAGTCATTGACAAAGGGAACCACCACATCGGCGAGACAGTCCGTGTGAAGATTACCAGTTCGACAAGTGCCACTTTATTAGGAGAGACAGTATGAGAGCGTTTTTACAAATGGTGAGGCGGTTTGTGTGGCCGTACAAGAAATACGTGATGTTGTCCGTCTTCTTCAACATCCTGTCTGCCTTGCTAAACATTTTCTCCTTTGCCGCCATCATTCCCATCTTGCAGATTCTGTTCAAGACGAGCGATGGGGTACAGGTGACAACCCTCATGGAGTGGGGCAGCGGCAGCATGAAGGATGTGGTCACGAACAACCTCTACTACTACATCAATCATTTTATTTCCCAGGAAGGCTCTACCACCACGCTCCTTTTTATTGGCATCTTCCTGATAGTCACCACACTGCTGAAGACGGTGGCGTATTTTTTCTCTTCGTCGAGTGTCATCCCCATCCGTACCGGCATTACCCGCGACATCCGCAATCTGGTCTATGAGAAGA
>DEWO01000094.1 GCA_002363695.1 Prevotella sp. UBA3208 | reverse complement strand
TTTCTTACGTCGAACTCACGTTAATGTTCTGTCTTACAGGGGCCAACGTGGATGACAGGGATCCGAAGGTATGGGCTGTGCTCGGCAAGAGAATCTACGGGAAACTCTTTGCTGACAGGGGATATATCTCGCCCAACCTGTTTGATGCGCTCTTTGCCGACGGAGTACATCTGGTCACTGGAATCAGGAACAACATGAAGAACAGGTTGATGCCACTATGGGACAAAATTATGCTCAGAAAAAGGTACATCATCGAGTGCATTAACCATTTGCTCAAGGACAAAGGAAATCTCGTACACTCCAGACATAGGTCTGTCAACAATTTCCTGATGAACCTTATCGCTGCACTTGGAGCATATTGTTTCTTCGACAACAAACCTGAGGCTATTCAGGGGTATTGTATCGAGGACACTAATCAACTCTCATTGTTCTAATCTTATCCCGAACTGGCGCATCACCTTGTTTTTGGCCAGAGAAAGAGAATCTGCCGAAACGTTTGGCAGATTGCGAAAGTATTCGTACCTTTGCAGCCTGAAATTACGAATAAGGACGAATGATGGAACTATCGGACTTTGAGATTATGGCTCCTGTGGGGAGCCGTGACTCGCTGGCTGCTGCGCTGAAGGCTGGGGCGGGCAGCGTGTACTTCGGCGTGGAACAGCTGAACATGCGGTCGCACTCGGCCAACCACTTTACCATTGACGACTTGCGCGAGATTGCCGCCACGTGCAGGGAGCACGGCGTAAGGTCGTACCTGACGGTGAACACCATCATCTATGGCGAGGACCTGGAGCTGATGCGGCGGATAGTGGATGCTGCCAAGGAGGCTGACATCTCAGCCATCATAGCCAGCGACGTGGCAGTGATGACCTACTGCCGGCAGAAGGGTGTGGAGGTTCACCTCTCGACACAGCTGAACATCTCGAACATCGAGGCACTGAAGTTCTACGCCCAGTTTGCCGATGTGGTGGTGCTGGCACGCGAGCTGAACCTGGACCAGGTGGCTGACATCTACCGCCAGATAGAGGAACAGCACATCACGGGGCCCAGCGGTGAGCTGGTGCGCATCGAGATGTTCTGTCACGGTGCGCTGTGCATGGCCATCAGCGGCAAGTGCTACATGAGCCTGGACAACACGGGGCGCTCGGCCAACCGGGGGGCCTGTATGCAGATATGCCGCCGCTCGTACATCGTCACCGACCGCGAGACGGGTACGGAGCTGGAGATTGACAACAAGTACATCATGTCGCCCAAGGACCTGAAGACCATCCGCTTCATTGACCGCATGATGAAGAGCGGGGTGCGGGTATTCAAGATTGAGGGTCGTGCCCGCGGACCGGAATATGTGCTGACGGTGGTACAGTGCTACCGCGAGGCCATCCAGAGCGTGCTGGACAACACCTTTACGGAGGAGAAGAAGGACCAGTGGGACGAACGGCTGGCAACGGTCTTCAACCGCGGTTTCTGGGACGGCTACTACCAGGGACAGCTGTTGGGCGAGTGGAACAAGAACTACGGTTCGAACGCCACCGAGCGCAAGCAGTATATCGGCAAGGGCGTGAAGTACTTTTCGCGCTTGGGTGTGGCAGAGTTTACGGTAGAGGCCGACACCTTCTCTGTGGGTGACAAGATGCTCATTACGGGGCCCACGACGGGAGCGCTGTATGTCACCGTGGATGAGATTCACGACGACGACAGCAGCATCCAGACGGCCCAGCAGGGTACACGCGTCAGCATCAAGGTGCCTGAGAAGGTCCGCCCGAGTGACAAACTGTTTAAGATAGTTGAGAATTGAAAGTTGAGAATTATGGCAACCATTAACGAGATACAAGACGAGATTATAGAGGAGTTCTCCGGTTTTGACGACTGGATGGACAAGTACCAACTGCTGATTGACCTGGGCAACGAACAGGAGCCACTGGACGAACAGTACAAGGTGGAGAGCAACCTGATAGACGGCTGCCAGAGCCGTGTGTGGCTGCAGGCCGACTACGAAGACGGAGTGATACGCTTTACGGCAGAGAGTGATGCCCTGATAGTGAAGGGTATTGTGGCGCTGCTCATCCGTGTGCTGTCAGGTCATACGCCGCAGGAAATCCTGGATGCCGACCTGTACTTCATCGAGAAGATTGGACTGAAGGAGCATCTCTCTCCCACCCGCTCGAATGGTCTGCTGGCCATGGTGAAGCAGATGCGGATGTACGCTTTGGCACTGTCGAAAAGGTGAAACTTGAAACTCAAGTTAAAAGGCGAGATTACTCTTCGTAGGAGTCGATCTTCTTCAGGTAGTATTCACGGAAGTCCTTCCAACGATAATACGGTGCGAGTTTGTCGGGCAGCGGCAAGCGCGTTTCCTTTTCGTTGAGCAGTACTTTGATAAGTACATTCTTGTCCTTGGGACTGCTGCGATAGAATACGATTTGTATGTTCGAAGCCATGGGGAACACCAGACAGGCCCACCAGCCTGAAGACTCCAACTGCTCCAAATCCATCGTCTGGTAGTCGAAGCCGTTGATGCCCAACAGGCATGTCAAAGGCAATACCACCGTCTCATGACCAAAGCGCAACTGAGCGCCAGGCTTGGGCAGTCGGATACAGCTGTCTGCCTCTTCTATCATCTTACGCAACAGGAACCGCTGGGTGAAGGGCTGCTTTCCTCCGTTCAACGGCGAGGGACCATAGGTAAAGTACCACCAGGCATTCTCGCGCTGCCAGAACTGGTGAATCTCCTCGTAGGTGAAGAGGTCTGCCATGCAGCGCTTCTCGCTCATCTTGGTATTCTGCTGGATGAGGGCCGTCTTCAACAGATAGTAGTTCAGCCACTCCTCGTCCACCTGTTTTATATATGCTGTGTCATTGAACAACAAGTTCATGAGGCGCGGATTCTGAATGCGCTTGGCACTAAACTTCTTATAGGCCTCCTTCGTGGCGGGCGTGTTCATCTGTTTGCGCAACACACTGTCCTGATGGTTCATATACCACATATCAGCCTTGGATGCCCGCATGGTGATGTCCAAAGCCGGATGAAGGGCTTTCATCTGCTGCATGGCTGCTCCCATAGAAACGACACAGCGGTTGACCGTCGTGCTACGGGCATCAATATGGGCACTGCCTTCGAAGACCTCTGGGAAGTGAGCCATCATACGCCGGGCAATGTCACGATGCTGGCGCTTGCCCAGTCCTGTGAGGTCGCCCCAACGTCCTTCTGAGTCGCGGAGAATCATCTCCAGTTCCTCCATCACCTGTTTGCCCTTTGGTGTCAGCTTGCCTAAACTGTCGGCCTTGGCCAAGATGCGATATGGAATGTCATAGCCCTTACGATTGCCGAGATAGCGTGAGCCATGACGACCATAATGGGAGATATAGAAAGGTTTCTTGCCTGCCGGAGCCTCTGTCATTGGCGGCTCCACACTGTCAGGATAGATGCAATAGTTGCTGGCCGAGATGTTGCGGTTACGGGTAATCATGTTGAACGCACTCTGCGCCCCACTCTCTAATGCCATACAAAGCAGCAACCCCACCAACAGCACCCTATTGTTCCACATAGGCATCCAGTTTCTTTAAGTAATACTTGCGGAAGTCGCTCCAATGGTAGTAGACCTCCTCCACGCTCTTCAACGGCAGATGGACCTCATTTTCGTTGAGCAGCACCTTGACCAGCACATCCCCGTCGTCAGGACTCTTGCGATAGAACACTATCTGGAGATTGGCAGCCATGGGGAAAATGCGATAGTTGGCCCATCCGCGACGGTCCAGTGACTCGAGGTTATCTGTTGCCAGTCCATAGTCTTCAATCTCGAGCAGGCATACCAAAGGCAGAAGCACCGTCTCGTGACCATAGCGCAGCTGTACGCCCGGCTGCTCCAGTCGGATGCAGCTGTCGGCCTGTTCGATGATGCGGCGAAGCAGGTTGCGCTGGGTGTAAGGCTGAAGACCACCATTGAGGGTTGAGCCCGCATAGCAGATATACCACCAGGCATTCTCCTTTTTCCAGTTATGGTAAATCTCCTCGTCAGTAAACAGGTCGTAGAGCGTCATCTGATTATTGAGATGTGTGCTCTGCAGATTGCTGGCCACCTTGAAGAGGAAATAGTTCAGCTTGCCCGCATCCACCTTATTATTGATATAAGCAGTGTCGTTGAAGAGCGACTGCATAAGCCGCAAGTTGTCTTCATAAGACTTGGTAAACTCCTTATAGCGGGCAAACGTGGCAGAGTCCATCTTCATGGCAAACAGCCGCTTGTCCTGCTGGTTCAGGTAGTACATATCCCGATGGGTGGCATTATGGTGGATATTAGCCGTGGGTACCATCCCCGCCAGTTGCATCATGGCATACTCCATGGAGAGGATGCAACGCGTCACCATGGTACTACGGGCATCGACAGACACCCGGCCCTGAAAAATCCCAGGGTAGTGTCGCACCATGCGCTTGATGATTTCGCGGTGCTGGCGGGCCCCCAGTTCTGTCAGCTCACCCCAATGGTCCTTGGCATCCTGTCGAATCAGGTCCAGCCGGTGCAACACGTCAACACCCAGTGGCGTCAGCTTGCCCAGACTATCGGCAGCAGCCAGAATCTGATAGGGGATTTCATAGGTGAGAGGGGTGTTGTGATAGCGGGAACCATGACGGCCGTAATGACTGATATAAAAAGGCTTCTTACCCTCAGGAGCAGGTGTCAGCTCATGCTGGTGAGGATTGGGATATGCCATATAATTGCTTGCGGAACAGCGTATGTTTTTTTGTATCTCTTCACGTACCGACTGAGCTGGCAGACTGATGGCATAGCCCGATAAGGCTACTAATATCAGAAAATTTCTCATCAAGTTTTTCGCGAATTTGTGTGCAAATATAGAAAAAAAATCGTATATTTGCAAACTATTATACAAAAAAATGTATCCAATGGCTAAGAAACAATACTTGACACACGCTTACCAACCGGTCGGAAGACTATGGCAAGACGACTATTGGCTGCTGTTGATGGAACAGTATCTGCGCAAGCCCGTAGGCATCAAGCCCGTCTACAGTCGTCCCATGGTTGAACTGAGTCTGGAGTTGCACATCGCCCCACAGGAACTGCACCAGCGCATGGGTGAGATAGCCCGTCTGCGCATCCCCCGCATTGAGCGCATCTGGAAGGAGTACAGCCAGAATCCACGCCGTCTGAGCCGTGCCGTCCAGCTGTTGCGTAACATGAAAGGATTTAACAGCGGAGGTGACTTCTTTGAGGGTGTTGCGGTTCAGGAAACCTTCGAGCGCGACTTCCGTCCCTTGACCGAAGACCCCCGGCTGACCCCCATCATGCTCGTCATGGTACTGGACCTCTATTTCCGCCTCACCCCCATCACCATGGTCAGCGAGACACCAGAGGTACAGGAGTTAGGACGTCTGATGCACATTCCCACCCCGCTGGTCGTGGACATCCTGAAAGTCTATCAACATTGCGACCCCTATCTGAGGCGTCGTGACAAGTCGGAAAGTGCGCTGCTGGCTCCCTGTCAGCAGATATGGCAGCAATATGGCAACGGTGACACACGCGAATTGGCTGACTATGCCGAACAGCTGAAAGCGTACTTTAAGAGTTGAGACATTGTAATGTTAAAGACAAAGTAACAAAATAACAATATGTATGAAAAAACTATTCATCACTGAAGCAATGCTCCTGTTAACATCTGCAACAATGACTGCACAGACAAAACTCACGTCAGGAAATATTGACGAAGTCATGAAGGCCATGACCTTGGAAGAGAAAGCCCAACTGCTGGTAGGCGGTGGCAACGATTCCTTCGTAGGCTCGGGGGCCATGCTGGGCCACCAGAAAAAATATGTAGCCGGTGCTGCCGGAACAACCGTTGAGATTCCCCGTCTGGGCATCCCTGCCACGGTGGTTGCCGACGGGCCTGCCGGAGTACACATAGACCCCAAGCGCGACAACGACCCCAACAGTTACTATGCCACAGGCTTCCCCATCGGCACCTGTCTGGCCTCCACCTGGAACACGGAACTGGTAGAACAGGTAGGTCAGGCCATCGGTAACGAGACGCTGGAATACGGTGTCGATGTCATTCTGGGCCCTGGCATGAACCTGCACCGCTCACCCCTCTGCGGACGCAACTTTGAATACTACTCCGAGGACCCCATTGTGACGGGACTCATCGGAGCCGCAGTCATCAAGGGCATCCAGAGCCAAGGCGTGGGTGTGTCGGCCAAGCACTTTGCCGTCAACTCACAGGAGTCGTCACGTACGAAGGTAGACGAGCGACTGTCCCAACGGGCCCTGCGCGAACTTTATCTGAAAGGCTTCGAGATGGCTGTACGCCAGTCAGACCCCTGGACCCTGATGTCGTCGTATAATGTCATCAACGGTGTCTATGCCCAAGGTAACAAAGACCTGCTCTCCACCATTCTGCGCGACGAGTGGGGATACAAGGGCATTGTGATGACTGACTGGATCGGCAAGCGCGAGAAACTGCCTACAGCACAGGAGGTAGAGGCAGGCAACGACCTCATGATGCCGGGCTATCCTACCCAGGCTGAGGACATTGTACAGGCTGTCAAGGCAGGTCGTCTGGACATCAAATATGTTGACCAGAACGTACGCCGTATGTTGGAATACATTGTCAAGACACCACGCTTCCGTGGCTACAAGTTCAGCAACAAGCCCGACCTGACGGCTCATGCCAAGGTAACCCGCCAGTCGTCGACAGAAGGCATGGTACTGCTGAAGAATGCTCCCCACCCAGCCTCTCCGAGGGGAGGAAAGCCGCGGTTGACACTCCCCCTCGGGGGAGACGGAGAGGGGTTGACGGTGGCCCTGTTTGGTGTCAACAGTTACGACTTCATGTCGGGCGGTCTGGGTTCCGGCTGTGTCAACGTGCCTTACGTGGTCGACATGGTACAGGGACTGAAGAACATCGGTGTTTCCACCACGCCCCTGCTGACGGAGATTTACCAGAACTACGTGCGCTATGCCAAGGCCAAACTCAAGGCTGACAAGAACCCCATGATGTGGTTCCTCGACCAAGGCCAGCCCAAGTTTGACGAGATAGAGATTTCGGAACGCTGTGTGGCCCACGAACTGCAGGAGGCCGATGCCGCCATCATCACCATCGGCCGTCAGGCCGGTGAGGGCCTGGACCGCAAGATAGACGGCGAATTCAACCTGAGCCAACAGGAACAGGACATGATATTCCGCGTCAGCGACCAGTTCCATGCTGCCGGCAAGCCCGTCATCGTCATCATCAACTCAGGAAGCGTGATGGAAACCTGTTCGTGGCGCGACCGCGTGGATGCCATCCTCTGCGCCTGGCAACCCGGTGAGGAGGGCGGCAACAGCGTAGCCGACGTGCTGACAGGCAAAGCCAACCCCAGCGGCAAACTGACCATGACATGGCCCGTAGCCGCTACCGACCATCCCTCTACCAAGAACTTCCCCAAGGACTACGACATGTACACCTATAAGGAGATGCTGGGCTGGGGTTCGCCCATACAGGGTGAGGACTTCACCAACCACGAGGAAGACATCTATGTGGGCTACCGCTACTTCGACACCTTCCAGAAACCCGTGGCTTATCCCTTCGGCTACGGACTGAGTTATACCACCTTTGCCTTCTCCAAGCCCGTGGTAAAAGCCAACGGCAGCACGGTCACCGTCTCCGTCACCGTCAAGAACACGGGCAGCGTCAGCGGCAAAGAGGTGGCACAGGTGTATGTGACCGCCCCCAAGGGACAGTTGCAGAAACCCGTTCACGAACTGAAAGCCTTTGCCAAGACGCGTGAGTTGAAACCCGGTGAGAGCCAGACGCTGACCATGCAGATAACCGTGCGCGACCTGGCATCATTCGACGAGGCCAACAGCCAGTGGCTGACCGAAGCCGGGACATACACTTTCCGCATCGGCTCGTCCAGCCGTGACCTGCCCCTCAGTGTCAATGCCAAACTGACCCAGTACACCGAATCGGTAAACAACGTCATGGCTCCCCGACAGCCCCTCAACCTGCTGAAGCAATAAGACACACATAACCACTATGCAGCATGTAAAGTTCCATAGTCTCCGACCTGAAGGTCGGAGTGTGGCATGCATTATGGCCATCTGCTTGTTCGTAGTACAACATCTGTGTGCTGCGACAAGTCAGTTGTACACATCAGACCGGCTGTCGAGCGGTCTGATTACCTGTATCTGCCAAGACCGATATGGTTTTGTGTGGGTGGGCACCGAGTACGGACTGAACAAGTTCGACGGCTACCGCTTCACCACCTATTTCCATAGTCGCAACGACTCGACAACACTTATTGACAACGAGATATCCACATTGTTCGTCGACAAAAGCGGGCGACTGTGGGTAGGCTGTTCGCGAGGTCTGGTCAGCTACGATTACGAGCATGACAACTTCCATCGCTACACCTTCCCCGACCGGCTGACACCTCGTGTCAACTCGCTGACGGAAAACAATAAAGGCCTGTTGATCGGTACAGCAGGCTATGGCCTCTATAGCATCAGCAAACCTGACCAGATAGACTACGAAAGCAAGTTCAACCGACGGCAGAGTGACCACTTCTATAGTCGCATCTACCTGGATCGCAAGGGTCACCTGTGGCGCAGTGACCATCTGACGACACTGACCCGGTTTATGGTCAAGAACGGCCAACCCACCGCTCTACGCGACTATCAGTCAACGGTAGGTCAGCCGATGAACTATCTGGAGTACGGTCAGCAGTTGCTCATTGTCTGTATGCACGGCATCATGAGCTTTGACTACCAGACGGGCAACATCCGCGACGCCGGTTTCGACCTGTCAGCACTTGACCATAACGTCAGCATCGAAGATGCCACCATAGACGAAAAGGGCGATATCTTTCTGGCCACCTCAGGCAGCGGGCTGATGAAGATAGCACACGACAGTAAGCAACTGACACGAGTGGAGGGGGAAAACGGACGTATAGACCTGAACACCGCTCATGTGGTAGACGTCATGGAAGACAAAGACCAACACCTCTGGGCAGCCTGTTACAATAAAGGCCTGCTGGTGCTGTCGCGTCAGCAGTCTGCCTTCAGCACATGGAGTCTGTCAGACCAGCATTATGTGACAGGAGGCGGTGTCTCGTCCATCACGGCTGGCGAGGGCCAAGACACATGGTGTACGGTACAGAACAGCGGCGTATTCCTGCTGGACGGCAAGGGACAGGTAAAGAGTCACCCCCACTCACCCGCCGGCACCCGCCTCATCTTCCGCAGCAATGCAACGCCACACTCTGACCGTGGGTCAGAGAAGTCTGGACAGTACTGGCTGACCACTGAGAATGTGCTCTACCGCTACAACCCCGATACAGGGCAGGCTCAACCTGAACTCACGCTGAACGGCCGCGGACTGAACTGTATGACAGAGGATGCCGAGGGCAGATTATATATTTGCTCGTTCGGCATGGGACTCTATGTCTATGACCCCCAGTCGAAGCGTGGCGAACTGCTCAGTATGCAGCAAACCCATCGCAAGGGCGGCTACCTGTGTAACGACTGGATCAAAGGACTGATGTTCGACTCACACGGACAGTTGTGGATATGCACCACCAGTGGCGTATCGATGATGCAGCCCGATGGATTCGTCTTCAACAGCCGCGGATGGAACGTCCTGCTGGACGGAAAACAATGTTACACCACCTGCGAGACAAAGGAGGGCGATATATTAATAGGTACTGAAAGCGGACTCTACCGCTACGACCCCAGAACCAACCGAGTGGCCGAGGCTGCCGATACAGAACAACTGCACGACAAGATGATATGCGGCATGGTTCGCGACCGTCAGGGCACCATCTGGATTTCAACGACAAGAGGCATCTGGCAGTACGCTCCCCCGTCTCACCTCTCACCCCTCACCCCTCACCTCTCTTATGTCCTGGGAGCCATGATACACCATCCGGACGACCGCATCAGTTTCGGTACTGCCGACGGACTGGTGACCTTCCTGCCCAAGGATGTCAGCACCCTGAAACAGACACTGGGCCGTACCTTCCTGACCCGCTTCAACGTGGCAGGAAAATCGCTGAACCCGCTGCAGGACCACTTTGAACTGCCATACGCAGAGAACTCTTTCACCATGGAGTTCTCTCTGCTGGACTTCAAGAACACCGAGAATGTCTCTTTCCAGTATCGGGTCATTGCAGGGCACTCCCATACCTTCAACCCGGAAAAAGACACAGACGTCTGGATGCAGACCGACGAAGGCAACAACCAACTGACCTTCCACCAACTGCAACCGGGACTCTATACCATTCTGGTCAGGGCTTCTGCCAGCGGCATCGTGTCCGACCAAGTGACCACCCTGATGGTGACCGTCCAGAAACCTTGGTACAAGACGACATGGGCCTATGCGTTCTACTTCCTGCTGATTGCGGCTTTCGGGGCCTTGGTGGCCTTCAGTTGGAAGCGCTACCTGGCCGAGAAGCGGCTGCACCTGATGATCAACGACATGAAGCAGAACATGAAGTGGCTGCGCAACAAGTTCTTCGGCTCGTTGGAAGAGAAGGGCGAGATACAGCCCGTCAAGGTCAAGGGCAATAACGACCTGCTGATGGAGAAAATCATGAAGTGCGTCAACGAGAACCTGTCCAATCCCGACTTCGACGTGGAGATGATGACCCACAAGGTAGGCATCAGCCGCGCCCAACTACATCGTAAGATGAAGGAGATGACGGGCATCTCGACCAGTGAGTTCATCCGCAATCTGCGACTGGAACAGGCTGCCCGACTCATCCGCGAGAAGAAAATCAACATCACACAGGTAGCCTACTCGGTAGGTTTCAACAACCAGGCCCACTTCTCTACCGTCTTCAAGAAACACTTCGGTGTCACACCTACAGAATATGCAGAAAACAAACAATAAACAAAAAAGCATCATGAAAAAACTATTATTATCACTATTTACATTTGTATTCGCCTCGACTGTTGCTGCCGAGGACGGACACCAGCTGTGGCTGCGCTACCAGCCCGTCAACAAAGCCCACGTCACCGCCAACGCCTCGTCGCCAACCATCGACATTGCCAGGCAAGAGCTCGCCACCTACTATCAGGGAGACCAGGCAGTCCTCAAGCTCGACGCCACCATGCCCGACAACGACGGCTACAATATCCAGGGCCACACTGTCACCGCCCGTCGGGACATCGGCCTGCTCTATGGCACCTATGCCCTGCTGCGCGGAGAGACCGGGCAGTCACATCCGCAGTTCCCGTTGCGCCTGCTGAACCACTGGGACAACCTGGACGGCTCCATCGAGCGCGGCTATGCCGGCGAGAGCATCTTCGAGTGGTTCCACCTCGACACACAACTCATCCGCGACTACGCCCGCGCCAACGCCTCTATCGGCATCAACGGCTCAGTACTGAACAATGTCAATGCCTCGCCCAAAATGCTGACTACACCTTATTTAAAAGAGGTCAGGAAGATTGCAGACATCTTGCGCCCCTATGGCATCAAGGTTTACCTGAGCATCAACTTCGCCACCCCCATGGCACTGGGCGACACCAAGACGGCAGACCCCCTGAACAAGTCGGTGGCCCGTTGGTGGCAGCGCAAGGCCAAGGAAATCTATAAACTCATCCCTGACTTCGGAGGTTTCCTGGTCAAGGCCAACAGCGAAGGGCAGCCCGGCCCTGGCGACTACCACCGCACCCATGCCGATGGTGCCAACATGCTGGCTGATGCCCTGAAGCCTTACAAGGGCATCGTCATGTGGCGCTGCTTCGTCTATGGTGCCAACCACAAAGGCGAAGACCGCGTCAAGCAGGCCGTCAGTGAGTTCAAGCCCCTGGATGGACAGTTCCGCGACAATGTCATCCTACAGACCAAGAACGGTCCCTTGGACTTCCAGCCCCGCGAACCCTATAGTCCCGTGTTCGACCAGATTAAGCAGACACCCAACATGGTGGAACTGCAGATTACGCAGGAGTACCTCGGCCAGTCGCGCCACCTCGTCTATCTGGCACCCATGTGGAAAGAGTTCTTCTCCTTCGTCTCTGCCCAAAAGCTGAAGGGTATTGCCGGTGTAGCCAATATCGGCAAGGACCGCAACTGGTGCGGCCACCACTTCTCACAAGCCAACTGGTACGCCTTCGGCCGGCTAGCCTGGAACCCAGAGCTTAGCTCGACCACCATCGCCCACGAATGGTTGCGGCAGACGTTCTCTGACCCACGGTCAGAGTGTGGCGGTGCAATTTCCACCGATACCGACTTTGTCAACACCATGGGCAAACTCATGGAGGGGAGCCGCGACGCCTGCGTCAGGTACATGATGCCGCTGGGACTGCACCACATCTTCAAGTTCGACCACCACTACGGTCCCGAGCCCGAAGGCTTTAAGGCCGACTACCCGTTAGAGTGGTGTCCCGTCTACTACCACCAGGCCACGAAAGACAGCGTCGGTTTCAACCGCACCCACACAGGAACCGATGCCACCAGCCAGTACCGCCCCGACATGGCTAAGCTCTACGACAACATCGAGACTTGTCCAGAAGACGTACTGCTGTGGTTCCACCGCGTGCCCTGGACCTACCGTATGAAGGACGGCTCCACGCTGTGGGAAAGAATGCAGTTTGAATACCACATGGGCGTGACGTTCGTGGACATCCTGCAGACCACATGGCGCTACAAAATGCGCCACTACGTAGACGAGCAACGCTGGCGCGAGGTGGACGAGCGACTGGAGGACCAGCTGCAGAACGCCCGCGAGTGGCGCGACGTCTGCCTCCGCTACTTCGGCCAGTTCGCCCAGGGGAAGTGATAGCCCTTTTATTCATCCTCTATTTACAACACATGACAAGATTATCCTACCACAAGCACTACAGAGCGTTGCAACCGTCTGTAAAACAATTATATACGGGTGTAAGATTGTCGTTTTTATCCGGCACCTTCCGGCACCTTCTTACACCTAGAAGATATAAGTGTGGCGATGCATTCTTACACCTAAAGAAATGCCTCTTATCATTGATGCGGATAGGCTCCGTGAGTCATGCGGATGCCTTCTATACCCTTATGGAGACTATCCGCACAACCCGTAGATGACGTCTGCGTGAGTGATAACAGGCATCCCCATAATAATAAGAGCCGAGTATTCTCAGATAAGTGCCCCTTATTGCAGAATAAGTGGCGAGTATTGTTTGTTCCAAGCCGTGGAACATTTTTTTGACTGCACTCAAAAAATAATTGGAGTGCACTCTAGGAAAAAGCAGAGCGAGTACAAATGAAAAATCGGTAAAAAGATTTGGCGCTTTCAGAATTTTATTTTACTTTTGCCATTAGAATCTAAAGACCAAAACTCATGTTACGTACCAAACTACTTACTCTTTTACTATGCCTGTCGATAGGCTTACAGGCGCAACGCAGTCTCAGACCTGAAGATCAGAGTGTGGCACGCAGTCTCAGACCTGAAGTTCAGAGTGTGGCACGCATTTTGGGCGGCGAGTTGAGCAATTCGGCAGCGACCTCGGTAGCGGATATTGACGAGGTGATACCTCGCATGAAGACGCTGGGACTGAACACGGTACTGGTGCCGGCCTACTGGGAACTGCTGGAACCTACGGAGGGACGGTTTGACTTCACCCTCATCGACCGCACCATCCAACGGGCTCGCGAGAACGGGCTGAAGGTGGTGTTCCTATGGTTCGGAGCGTGGAAGAACAGTATGTCGTGCTATGCTCCGCTGTGGTTCAAGCAGGACACCAAGCGTTTTCCGCGAGCCAGAACGGAAACCGGGAAGCCCTTGGAGATTGCCAGTTGTTTCTCGGAAGAGGTGTTCAAGGCTGACAACCGCGCCTTCGGTGCCCTGATGCAGCACATCAGCGAGACAGGCAGCGACGTGGTCAGCATGGTACAGGTAGAGAACGAGATTGGTATGCTGGAGTCGGCCCGCGACCATTCCCCACTGGCTGACGCTATATATAAGAAAGGTGTACCCTTGGAACTGCTGACCTATCTGAAGAAGCATGAAAAGGGACTGCACCCGTGGCTGAAAGAAAGGGCTTCTGGTGGACTGAAGGGGGGAACGTGGACGGAAGTGTTTGGCGACGACATCTATACAGACGAGATTTTCATGGCCTACTACTATGCCAAGTACGTAGGACGGTTGTGCGAGACAGCCCGGAAGTACACCCAGATGCCCCTCTACGTCAATGCCGCCATGAACAGTCGCGGACGCCAGCCAGGCCAATACCCCTCAGCAGGTCCGTTGGCCCATCTCATCGACCTCTGGAACGCAGGTGCCCCACAGTTGCTGTGTCTGGCTCCCGACATCTACGATACCGGTTTCAAGGGCTGGGCCGACCAATATGCCCTGCCGAACAACCGGCTGTTCATTCCCGAGAGCCGTTGTTGCGAGAACAGCGGAGCCCGCGCCATGTACGCCTTTGGCGAGCATCAGGCCCTCGGTTTCTCGCCCTTCGCCATCGACCAAGCCTCGCCCCGCGAGACCGCCAATATCACCAAAGCCTATGCGCTCTTGCGCCAGTTGTCAGCCATAAACCCTCGCAACGCCACACTCTCAAAGAGAGAACTACAAAAAACTAACAGCCAAAAGCCCTCGCAACGCCACACTCTCAAAGAGAGAACAGCCAACAGTTCCTATGGCTTGCTCTTCGACCAACAGGACAAGGAGCGCATCATCCAAGAAGACGGTATGGTCATCACCTGTCGTCACTACTACACGCTGCCTTGGGACCCACGAGCCACCGACGGTTCCACATGGCCCGAAGGCGGTGCCATGCTGCTGAAACTGGCCAAGGACGAATATCTGCTGGCAGGCACTGGCGTCGTAGTGACCTTTGCCACAGCATACGAACAAGCCCATGAAGAGCAGAAAGTGTTAGGCGAAGACGGATTCGTGGCAGAAGGCGATGGAAGGGTAAAGGGAAAAGTGAAAAGAGAAAAATTTAACGGCCAGCGTGTCGGCATCGGCTCGGTGGACGAAGTGACTATTGATGAGACAGGAGCAACTCACTTTGTGAGACGTCTCAACGGTGACCAGGACCATCAGGGAAGGCACGTGCGGATAGCCTGTGGGGACTGGGAAATCCTGCATATCCGCCTTTATAAATACGATTGAAACAAATTGAAACGACCATGAAACACACGAAAACAGGCATTTAAGCGTAAATGTCTACCTTTGCAGCGTAAAGTTCAGACCATAAGGTCAAGATAAAGTTCTAAAAATTACATATACCTTTATTACTAACAAAACTCAAAAAGTATGAATCGCACATGTAGATTTCTAAAAAGAATCCTTGGGGTAGTGCTTCTGCTTTGTATGCTTCCTATAGGAACGTACGCGCAGAAGATTACCGTGAAGGGTACTGTAAGTGCAGCTGACGGGCCCGTCATCGGAGCCACCGTCAAAGTGAAAGGAGCTCAGGGTGGTACCATTACCGACTATGACGGTAACTACACCATTGACGCTCAGTCTAACTCAACACTTGTCTTCAGCTATGTAGGCTATCAGACTCAGGAAGTCAAAGTTGCAGGCAAGAGAACTATCAACGTTACGCTCTTGGAAGACGAAGCTCTTCTGAACGAAGTGGTGGTGGTCGGTTACGGTACGATGCGTAAGTCGGACCTGACGGGTGCCGTCACACAGGTGGACAACAAGGCCTTCGAGAAGTCCGTCACCACCAGCATTGACCAGGTACTGCAGGGTCGTGCCGCCGGTGTCCAGATTCAGGCCAACACCGGTACGCCTGGTGGTTCCAGCACCATCCGCATCCGTGGTACCAACTCGCTGAACGCCTCCAGCCAGCCTATCTTCGTCATTGACGGTGTCATCATCGACTCAGACGGCGGCGACAACGGTAACTCGAACCCGCTGGCAGGCATCAACCCCTCGGACATCCTGACGATGGACATTCTGAAGGACGCATCGGCTACAGCTATTTATGGTTCGCGCGCAAGTAATGGTGTCATCATGATTACCACCAAGCGCGGTAAAGCCGGCGAGGCTCTGCTGACCTATGACGGCTACGTAGGCTGGCAGCAGATGCCCAAGAAACTGGACGTCATGAACCTGCGCCAGTATGCCGAACAGAACAACGCCATTGCCGATGCCCAGATCAAGACCCACAGCGGCACCTATATCCGCCCGGAACTGCTGGGTGAAGGTACCGACTGGCAGGACGAGATGTTCAAGACGGCCTTCATGACCAACCACAGTCTGTCGCTGACAGGCGGTACAGAGAAGACCACCTACGCCATCAGCGCCGGCTACCTGAAACAAGACGGTATTGCCTTGAACACAGGTTTCCGCCGCCAGACCATCCGTGGTAACATTGACACGGAACTGAAGAAGTGGCTCAAGGGCGGCATCTCGTTCTCACTGTCTGACTCAAGGCAGGAGATGGAGAAGAACTGGGACATCATCAATACAGCCCTGCGCTCGCAGCCTTCAGTGGCTGTCCGCAACCCAGACGGTGGCTATGATGGTCCGGATGACCAGTGGATGCCCGAGAATGCCGTGGCACTGGCTGAAATCAAGACCAACTATGCCAAGCGCCTCAACTTCCGCATCAACACTTATCTGGAAACTACGCTCTACAAGGGCCTGACCTTGAAGACCGAACTCTCTACCGACTATAACCTGAACAAGACGAAGACTTATACTCCAGACTACAAGTTCGGTGTCAAGGAGAGTACCCAGCGCGACGGTGCGTGGTACAAGAACGACACGAAATACTGGTCGTGGCGTAACATCCTGACCTACAACGGCACCTTCGCACAGAAGCATAACATCAACGCCATGATTGGTCAGGAAATGAGCGAGAGTTACTGGGAGAATTTTGCCGTGGCCAACTCTGGCTACCTGTCCAACTCGGTGACGGATATCATTGCCGGTGAGACGACAGGCAACAATATCAACCTGACACAAGGTAACCAAGACCGCAACAGCCTATTCTCATATTTCGGCCGCGTACTCTATAACTATGACGACCGCTACTTGCTGACGGCTACGCTACGTCGCGACGGTTCCAGCAAGTTCATCGGCGACAACCGCTGGGGCTGGTTCCCCTCTGCAGCTCTCGCCTGGCGTGCCTCGCAGGAGGAATTCCTGAAGGATAACAAGATTGTCAACAACCTGAAGTTACGCTTAGGCTGGGGTGCTACAGGTAACCAAAACGTGGCTAACTGGATGGGCGATGCCATGCTTCGTAACTACACCACTACATGGGGTGTGGGCGTACTGAATGCTAACAATGCCAATGCCGATCTGAAATGGGAGACCACCTATTCGACCAACATCGGTTTCGACCTCTCGCTGTTCCATAGCCGCATAGACGTCGTGTTCGACTGGTACTACAAGAAGACCAAGGACTTGCTCATGATCAAGGATATTCCCGCCTTTGGCGGTTCCGGTGCCGGCAGCAAATACGGCGTGGCCAGCAACCCGTGGGCTAACGTAGGTAGTCTGCGCAATACGGGTATCGAGATTACCGTCAACACGGTGAACATCGAGAACAAGGACTTCTCATGGCGTTCGAACATCGTGTTCTCGCTGAACCGCAACAAGGTAACGGAACTTGACTCTGAGAGCGGCAGCCTGCCCCAAACCCTGCAGATTGGTTCTGAGACTGCCACTGTCACCAATACCGTAGTGGGTGAGCCTATCGGCCAGTTCTGGGGCTACAAGGTCATCGGCCGCTTCGACAAACCCGAGGACTTCTACTACAAGGATGCCGACGGTAACATCAAGCCTGTGGCACTGCCTGAGGGTGCTTCGATAGCCACCTCGCCCACATCGGGCGGCATCTTTATCGGCGACTACATCTATGCCGACATCGACAACAACGGTGTAATCGACAACAATGACCAGACCTTCATCGGCAACCCTGAGCCTAAATTCACTTGGGGCTTCGGCAACACTTTCTCCTATAAAGGCTTCGACCTGAGTTTCCAGTTCAGCGGTTCTTATGGCAACAAGGTGATGAACTACCAGCGCCGCTTCCTGGACATCACAGGTTCTACAGCCAACCAGCTGACCACCGTGCTTGACTATGCACGTCTGGCCAAGTACGAGGCCGATGGTCCTGACGACTATCGTAACTACTACGTGACAAACCCGGGTACCAACATGCCCCGTCTGTCGACTGAGAGTGGTGTCAACAAGAACAACCGCGTCAGCGACGCCTACGTGGAGGACGGTTCGTACATCCGCCTACAGAATGTATCTTTGTCTTACACGCTGCCCCGCAAGCTGATTCAGAAGGTCTATCTGACCAATGCTAAGATTTACTGCAACATCCAGAACCTCTTCACCATCACCAAGTACGACGGTTTCGATCCTGAGGTGGGTTCACTGCGCGGCAATGCATTGCTGAACGGTGTTGACTACAGCCGCTATCCCTCACCTCGTATTTATACCATTGGTGTGAACTTGCAGTTCTGATAAAGGCAAAAAAGTAAAAAACAACAAAGTAAAAAACTATGAAAACAAATATATTCAATAAGGTAAGGACTCTGGCGAAAGCGGTATTACCCTTTTACCTTTTTACCGTTTTACCTTTACTGACAAGCTGTGCCGAGGACTTTCTGGACCAGAAGAACACCTACCAGTTGTCACAAAGCAATTTCTTCTCGAGTGACGATGCCGTGTCACAGGCCATCATCCCGCTCTACAGCCACGTATGGTACGACTTCAACGACAAGTTCTACTACGGCATGGGCGACGGACGCGCCAACAACATCACGGCCCAGTACTCTGACTATATCTATCCCTACACTAACTTTACCGAGACAGGTCTGTCTACAGGTCTGACCGAGGCGTGGGGTGCTCTCTATTCCGTTGTAGCTCAGTCGAACAACTCGCTGAACAACATTGCTAACTTCTCTACAGGTGATGTCTCTGAGACGGCCAAGACACATGGCATTGCCGAAGCCCGTTTCATGCGCGGCTTGGCCTACTGGTATATTGCCTCATTGTGGGGTTGCGCTATCATCTACGACAACACGCAGACCGTTATCAATAATTATGTGGTTAGCCCCTCTCGCATGACCGACGCCATGGAGTTTGCCATCCGCGACATGGAGTATGCTGCCGTCAACCTGCCCGCCACGTCGCCAGCAGCAGGGCGTGTCAACAAGTATGCTGCCTACGGCATGCTGTCGCGCTTCTACCTGTCAATGGCCGGTCTGACCACCAGCGGCCGCTATGACGGCACCAACATCCAGACCAACTTCATCAGCGGCACCCGCAACAACTACTATCTGGATGCTGCCAGAAAGGCTGCTGCCAAGGTCATCACCGAAGGCCCATACAAGTTGACTGACACCTACGCCGAGCTCTTCGCTGCCTCAACCTTCAACAACAACAGTGAGAGCATCTTCCAGCTGCAGTTCCAGGCTGGTGCTTCCAGCGGTCTGGCCCAGTCGATGACTCGCTTCCTGGCGTGGAGCACACAGGTCAATCAGGGCAACTCATGGGGTGGCTCCACCTATTGCTCTTACGACCTGTGGGAGGAGTTCAAGGAGTATGACGACCCGACCTTAGGCACAGTCATTGACGACGCCATCCGCCGCCACAACTGCGTGGCCTCCTATGGCGAGTCCTATCCTGAGCTGTCGGCCACCGACAATCCATACGTCTATGGCGAGTCGGAGAATGCAGGTTCTCAGGGTGCCAACATCAAGAAGTATGTCATTGGTACCAATGCCGTCAACGGCTTTGCCGTCAACAACAACTCTGGCATCAACACCTACATGATGCGCTTGGCCGAGGTCTACTTGAACTATGCAGAGGCCGTACTCGGCAACAACAGCACCACTACCGATGCCCAGGCTCTGCAGTACTTCAACGCTCTGCGCAGCCGTGCCGGGGTTCCCGCCAAGACAAAGATTGGCTATGAGGACATCCGCCACGAGTTCCGTGTCGAGACGGCTTTCGAGGGCCTCTACTGGTTCTTCCTCGTGCGTCGCGGCTACTACCAGCAGCAGGAGGTGGTCAACTACGTCAACAACCAGTACCGCAATGCCAGCTACTACACCGCTTCTACCCACGAGTACAAGCTGTCAGACTCTTACAGCAAGCCTGGTCCCAGTGTTGCCGTTGCCACTGCACGCAACCTGACGCTGCCCATTGCCGACACCGACCAGACCAAGAATCCGCTGCTGAAGCCCGATACCGACGGCAACATTGCCACTGTTGCCTACGAGTTTGGCGAGCGTGAGGTCACGGATGCAGAGCTGTTTTAAAAGGTAAAAAAGTAAAAAGGTAAAAAAGTAAAACGATTATGAAAGCTACAAGATATTTCATGATGCTGTGCTTAGCTGTAGCAGCCTTCGGCTTCACCGCCTGTAAGGATGACGACGATTCCGGCTCGGCACAGATGACAATAGACAAGGTGTTCCTTGAGAACATCGACGACAAAGTCAACAAGGACCGCGAGGTAGACTTTGCCCGCTTGGGCCAGCTGCTGCGCATTCAGGGCTCGGGTTTCACCGGCCTGAAGAAAATCTATATCAACGGCTACGAGACCTACTTCAACAACGCCCTGATGACCGACAACAACGTGTGGGTGACGCTGAACAGCAAGACTCCTGTAGACAAAGCAGAGGAAAGTGTACGCAATACGATTGTCTTCTACAAGAGTGACAGCAACCGTCTGGTGTATGAATTTACCATCCGGGCTGCAGCCCCCAGCATCACCAACTGTGACAACACCCTGCCCAAGGCTGGCGAGACGGTGACCGTCTATGGCAGCAACTTGCAGGAGACCACCAAGGTGACGCTGCCTGACGGTACCGTTGTTGAGAGCGGCATCATCACCGACGAGGACGGCGAGTGGTACTCATTCACCGTACCAGCAAATGCCGACCTTAGCGTGGCAGGCTCGCTGACCAGCGAGGGTGCCAACGGAACGGCTGTGACTCCCGCCTACTTCAACGACTTCCGCAGCTTCATCACCGACTTCGACGGCAAGGGCGAGCTGGGTTCATGGAGTGCCACCTACGGCAGTGAAGACCTCGTGGACGACCCGCTGGGTACAGGCCGCGGCAAGGTGGCCATGCTGGTGCCCAACGTGAAGCTCGACGCTGGCGGCTTGGATGCTGGCTCGAATGCCCTGCTGTGGGCAACGGCTGGCAACGACAATGCCAACGATGACTGGTCGCGCATGTACAGCTACATCCCCGAGACCACCAACGCCTCAAATCTGGCTATCCAGTTCGACATCTACTGCCCTGAGGCATGGGATCTGAGCGGACAGCTGGAAATCTCGCTGCTCAACAACCTGTCGAACTACGGATACGGCTCCGGCTGCACCAAGTACAGTGCACAGTACACCAACGTGGCTACCGTCTGGGTGCCTTGGTTCAATGCCGCCGACGGCACACACGCTGCCTGGACGACGGGTGAGCGCTGGCAGACTGTCACCATCCCCATGACAGCCTTCGGTAACTACGATGCTGCTGAGAATCCTGACGCCACGCTGAAGAACGTCACCGACGACCGCAATGCCGGCTCGTACAAGAACCTCGTATTCCTGTTCTGCAACAGCGACTTGGAGGACGAAGCTCTAGGTGTCAAGTATCCTGCAAGCCTCTTCACTCAGAAGATCTATATTGACAACCTGCGTGTCGTGAACACTACCGCCATCCCGGTAAGCGACTTCGACGACGAAACAGAAGAATAACCACTAAAACGTATATTCATTATGAAAATCAATCAAATCATATTACCAGTAGTAGCATCGTCGATGCTGCTCACTGGGTGCAAAGACCAGATAATGGAGTGGAACACACCCGAAGGTCACAATAGCATCACTAAGACTGAGATACCCCTCGAAGTGAAAGAGGTGCTGGCCAACTATGACGCTATCAAGACCTATGCTGCTGAGAACCACTCCAACATGGTGCTCGGTCTGGGTGTAGGCAAGGACATCTATATGGGCGAGGACGGCCGCCATGAGTTGTCCAAGGAAAACTTCCAGATGGTGACCTGGGGCAATGCCATGAAGATGGATGCCCTGATGAAGAGCAATGGCGACCTGAACTTTGCCAATCTGGACCCGGCGCTCGATGCCCTCAAAGAGGACGGCCTGAGGCTCTACGGTCACAACTTCTTCTGGCACACCCAGCAACAGCAGGGCTACCTGCGTTCGGTCATTGCCCCGAAGATGATCCTGCCAGAACAGGATGGTGACAAGTGCGAGAACGTGATTACCAACTCTGACTTCGAAGGTGGTAACGATGCCGGTTGGACGGGTTGGTCTCACTATTCGCGTAGCGTGGTTGAGGGTGGACATGAGAGCAAGTATGCCCTGAAATGCGCTATGGATGGCGAGACTTCGGTGAACTACGACTGCCAGTTGTGGTGGCCGTTGGCCGAGAACCTGAAAGAGGGTGTGACCTACTATTACGGTGTGTGGGTCAAGTCGCCTGACAACATCAACGTGCAGTTCATCGGCCAGAATGCCAGCTACAGCGGTCTCTACAAGGGCACTGTCACTGCTACTAACGAGTGGACCTTGCTGGAAGGCGAGTTCACCTATGAAGGCAATCCGGCTGACGTAGTGCGCATCGGTCTGCAGTTTGGCGGTACTCCTAACTCGGTTGTCTATGTGGACGACTTCCAGTTCGGCAAGAAGGTGGAAGACCCGATGGAGAACATCATCACCAACAGTAACTTCGACGATGGTAACGATACCGGATGGACGGGTTGGAGCCACTATGCCCGCACCGTAGAGGAAGGCGGACACAGCGGCAAGTATGCCCTGAAATGTACGATGGATGGTGAGACGGCGCAGAACTGGGACTGCCAGTTGTGGTGGCCGCTGGCTGAAAACCTGCAGGCAGGTACCATCTACAGTTACTCGTTCTACATCAAGTCACCTGATGCTGTCGTGGCACAGTTTATCGGTCAGAATGCCAGTTACAGTGGCCTGTATAAGTCATCATTCACGGCTCCTGAGGAATGGCTGAAGTGTGAGGGAGAATTCACCTACGACGGCAACCCAGCCGATGTAGTGCGCATCGGTCTGCAGTTTGGCGGTAAGCCTAACTCGGTATTGTGGGTAGATGACTTCAAGTTCGGAAAGAAGAAAGACCAGACACCCGCTGCTGCACCTCGTCGTGCCGGAGGCATCACCTTCGAGGCAAAGACGGCTGAGGAGAAGGCCGCCGCCCTGACAGAGGTCATGGAGAACTGGATCAAGGGTGTTGCTACCCACTTGGCCGAGAAGGACATCGTGCCCGTGGGCTATGATGTCATCAACGAGGCCATCACCGACGGCGACAACAAGGTGCGTGGTGTGGATGGTGTCTTTGGCGGCTCATGGACCGATGACGACGGTACTCACTACGACTCTGCTCCTGTGGAGACTGAAGAAGACGGTCTGACCCTCAACTGGGGTAGCGGTCACTTCTACTGGGGCTACTATGTCAAGGACTATGCCGTGAAGGCTTTCCAGTTTGCCCGCAAGTATCTGCCTGCCGAGACCAAGTTGTTCTACAACGACTATAACCTGGAGACCTCTGACGGCAAGCGTGCTGCTGCCATCAAGTTCGTACAGGCTATCGACGCTGCCAACGGTGCGGCTATCGTAGACGGTATCGGCACCCAGATGCACATCACACTGAGCGGAACCAGCGACAATGCAGAGAACAATGCCGAGAAGGTGGCTGCCCTGCGCGCCCAGGTAGACAAGCAGTTCAAGGAACTGGCTGCCACCGGCAAACTCATCCGTATCACTGAGTTGGACATCTCGCTGAGCACCAGTTCTCCCTCTGCCGCCCAGTACAAGGCACAGAGCGACGCCTACAAGGCAGTCTTCGAGTCGTACTTTGAGAACGTGCCTGCAGCCCAGCAGAGTGGTATCACCATCTGGTCGCTGACCGATGCCGACGATGAGCACGAATACTGGCTGAAGGGTGAGAAACCCAACCTGTTCGACGCTTCCTTCCTGCGCAAGTGGGCCTACAAGGGCGTCTGCGATGCACTAGCCGGCGAAGACCTCGGCCTGAAGTTCGGCGGTGAGCAGTACAAGGCTTACTACGAGCGTCAAAACGTATCAGACACCGTGAAGTAGTCATCTACTCTTTTAACAGACAAAAGCCCTCTGTTGCCGTGACGGTAGCAGGGGCTTTTTTAATGCTTAATGCTTAATGGCGACAATTCTTTTATATGTCCGTCTTATAAACATAATATAGCTATATCTATGAGACGGACTTTTCTTTTGGCGATGCTGGGGCTGATGGCTTTGGCAACGCAGGCACAAGAGACTGAGCGACAGTATTTGAGTGGTCACGGGTGTGACGACATGGTACAGTGGGATTTTCAGTGCACAGATGGCAGAAACAGTGGGAAGTGGACCAAGATTGGTGTCCCCTCATGCTGGGAACTGCAAGGTTTCGGCACCTACCAGTATGGTATGCGCTTCTATGGTAAGGCCACACCTGAGGGCATTGCCGACGAGAAAGGACTGTATAAGCATGAGTTCACGCTGCCGCAGCAGTGGCAGGGCCGCCAGATACAACTGGTGTTCGAGGCCGCCTTTACCGAGATACGTGTGCAAATCAACGGGCGCAAAGCAGGCAACGGCACTTATCAGGGGGGCTTCACCCGTCATACCATTGACGTCAGCGACCGTGTGTTCTTCGGCTCGAAGAAGAACCGTCTGGAGGTGGAGGTGCTGAAGGAGAGTTCGGTGCC
>DEWO01000042.1:760-3353 GCA_002363695.1 Prevotella sp. UBA3208 | reverse complement strand
CATTTATTCATCGTCTCTTAACAGCGGCTGTGGCCCTGCTCGTCATGTCGTGCAGCAGCGAGGAGGCACAGGTCCAGGCACAAAACTATGCGACAATGACACAGAAAATGTATATCACGATTGACGGCAGGACAGAGAGTGTGACCCTTGCCGACAACAGCGCGACACAGGCACTTGTGGGAAAGCTTCAGAAGACTCCCGTCACGGTAACACTCAGTTCGAGTGGTGGCTTTGAAATCTATGGTGCCTTAGGCTTCTCGTTACCGACAAGCAACGAACCGATAGACGCCCAGCCCGGCGATGTCATCCTCTATAACGGTAGCAACATTTGTTTATTCTATGGCACAAATTCGTGGAGTTACACCCGCCTGGGGCATATCGACGGACTTTCAGAGAGCGAACTACGCACATTTCTCCATGCGGACGAGACAGACATCAGCGTGACATTCTCGCTTAGCCAGCCTACGGGTATCAGCCAAATCAGAGGCGACGAGGACCTATCGAGGGCCTATACGCTTCAAGGCACACTGGTCCAGGGGGAGACAAAGGGCATTATCATCAGAAACGGAAAGAAAACATTAAGATGACGATAGTATTATGTGCAGCAATGCTCGCTGCCGGTATGCTTTATCATATTATATTAAAGGTATGACATTAAACCATCTTCTCAGCAAATGGAGTCAGACAAGTCTCGTACTCCGCATACTTGCAGGACTCATCATTGGAACCGTTCTTGGACTCGTCGTACCCCAGTGGACAGGCATTGGCATCCTTGGCACCATCTTCGTCAGTGCACTGAAGGCTATCGCACCGGTGCTGGTAGCCGTGCTGGTGGCAGCCAGTATCGCCAAGGCCGGCGGCGGCTTGGGCCCTCGATTCCGCGTAGTCATCTCACAATACATGATCAGCACCTTCATTGCGGCCCTATGTGCCGTAGCGGGCAGTTTTCTGTTCCCTGTTACGCTACAGTTGAGCGATATCGCCAACAGGGCTGCCCTGGGAGCCCTTACAGATGTGTTCACCAACCTGCTCACCAATATGGTTAGCAATCCAATGATGTCGATATCTCAGGCCAACTATATCGGCATCCTGTTCTGGGCAATTCTGACAGGTCTCGCCCTGAAGATGAAAGCCAGTGAGCATACCATCAGCGTGGTGCAGGATTTCTCGGAGGTCATTACGCTCACCGTGAAGTGGGTCATACAGTTTGCGCCGTTCGGCATTCTGGGCCTGGTATTCACATCGGTATCCCAGAGCGGTCTGGAGGTGTTCAGCACATACGGACGTCTGATACTGCTGCTCGTAGGCTGCATGATGACCAATACGTTAATTTTCAATCCGCTCATCTTTTACGTCATGCTTAGGCGCAATCCCTATCCGCTGCTGTTCACCTGTCTGAAGGAAAGCGGTCTGCAGGCTTTTTTCACCCGTTCGTCAGCTGCCAATATTCCCATCAACATGAACCTGTGCAAGAAACTTGGTCTCGACGAGAACTTCTACTCTGTGAGTATCCCCCTCGGTGCCACAATTAACATGAACGGTGCAGCCGTCACCATCACCGTAATGACTCTGGCAGTGGCTCATACGATGGGGATGGAGGTATCATTCGCATCGGCACTTTTCCTGGGCGTCATCGCCACCCTGGGGGCTTGCGGCACATCGGGTGTGGCTGGCGGTTCACTGCTGCTGGTACCCATGGCCTGCTCGTTCTTCAACATCAGCAACGATGTAGCCATGCAGGCCGTGGCCGTAGGCTTTATCATCGGCGTGGTACAGGACAGTGTCGAGACAGCGCTCAACTCCAGCGGCGACGTATTCTTCACCGCTACGGCAGAGTACTATGACAGAATGAAGAAGGCATCAAAGTTGAGGTAAATGATCGAGACAAGAGAGGGTAAAAAGAAATCGCCCGCAACCTTGTGGTTGCAGGCGATGACTATAGGGAAATCTGTGTGATTCGTTAAATCAATCTTATTCTGCCTTGGACTCTTCAGCAGCAGCCTCGGCAGCGGGAGCCTCCTCAGCGGGAGTCTCTGCCTTCACCTCCTCAGCAGCGGGTGCTGCCTCGGCCTTGGGAGCTGACTTGCGTGAACGACGAGTCTTCTTCTCTGCCTTAGGAGCCTTGAGCATGTTCTCATCGAAGTCTACGAGCTCGATGAAAGCCTTCTCTGCAGCATCGCCCTGGCGAAATCCAAGCTTGATGATGCGGGTATAGCCACCGGGACGGTCGCCGACCTTCTGTGCTACAGTGCCGAAAAGCTCCTTGAGAGCTTCCTTGTTCTGCAGATAGCTGAAGACGACACGACGGCTGTTGGTGCTGTCGTCCTTAGAGCGCGTAATCAGCGGCTCTACATATTTCTTGAGTGCCTTTGCCTTGGCGAGGGTCGTAGTGATTCTTTTGTGCATGATCAGCGAGATGGCCATGTTGGCAAGCATGGCACGGCGGTGGTCAGCAGTACGGCCCAGATGATTGAATTTTCTTCCGTGTCTCATTTTTCGTTTTTTCTTTTAAGCGGACAATATTATGAATTATGAACTAATTCACTCCTTGTCCAGTTTATACTTTGCTATATCGGTTCCAAACGACAGATTC
>DEWO01000042.1:0-581 GCA_002363695.1 Prevotella sp. UBA3208 | reverse complement strand
AGGGCACGAACCGAGAGGTTCATGTCGGTCAGCTTGGTCTTGAGCAACTGGCGCATGTGCAGAACTTCCTCATCAAACTCCTGGTTGCCCTCAGTATCGTTGTTCTCGAGGGTAATCTTCTCGTCGGAGAAGAGCATGAAGTGATAGATAAGGATCTTGGCAGCCTCCTTCAAGGCGTCCTTCGGGTGGATGGAACCATCCGTTGTAACCTCAAGCACCAGCTTGTCATAGTCGGTCTTCTGCTCAACACGATACGGCTCTACTGAGTACTTTACGTTACGGATTGGGGTGTAGATTGAGTCAATGGCTATCACATTGACATCGGTACAGAACTCGCGATTCTCATCAGCGGGAACGTAGCCGCGGCCTTTGTTGATAGTCAGGTCAATCTGCATCGAAGCTTTGGAATCTAAATGACAAATCACCAAATCGGGATTTAACACTTCAAATCCAGTCAGATACTTGCCTATATCACCGGCTTTAAACTCGGTAGAATTCTCAACGGTGATTGAGACTTTCTCGTTCTCGAATTCTTCCACTACTTGCTTGAACCGAACTTGCTTCAGGTTCAAGATAATGTT
>DEWO01000156.1:10889-11322 GCA_002363695.1 Prevotella sp. UBA3208 | reverse complement strand
CAGGCCTGCTGGGATGCAGCCGGCGAGGTGATCAAGGCGTGGGCCTCTGAGGGTCACAGCGTGGCACTGCCCGGTCTGGGAACCATGCGATTCGGCCTGCGCGCCAAGAGCGTTGAGAAGGTCGACGAGGTGAAGGCTGGTCTGATTTCAAGCCGCCGCATCATCTTCACGCCTGACGTGGACCTGAAGGAGGAACTGGCCAAGACGGCCGTACAGATTACCTGCTTCGACCGCACGGGCAAGGAGGTGAAGCGCGTGACCTCTACCGACGACGGCACGGTGGAGGACAACGAGACCACCCAGCCTGCGGACACTGGCGGCACCACCACTGGCGGCAACGGCGGAGGCAGCAACACCGGCGGCGGCAGCACTGACCCTGCCCCTAACCCCGACCCCGACGGCGGTTCTGACTCGGACGAGTAGACTTCGGGGG
>DEWO01000156.1:9824-10830 GCA_002363695.1 Prevotella sp. UBA3208 | reverse complement strand
GATTGGGGCTACGGCCCCGCCCCCCAAGTTAAAAGCTTAGAGTTTAAGGTTCAAGAGTTTAAGGTTTAAAAGTTTAGAGTTTAAAGTTCAGAGAAGTTATGAAGAAGGAAACTTGGAAGACGCTGATTCAGATTCTGATTTCGATTCTGACGGCAATCGGTACTACGCTGGGGGTAACGTCATGTATGGGACACGGACCGTTCTGATGGCTGATGGCTGAAGGATGAAGGTTGAAGAATCAAAAAAAGCACACAAAGGGAGAGTCCCTTCTGTGTAAAAAGAAAGGGAGGCACCCCGTAAAGGTGGGATGCCTCTCTTTTTTTTTTGCTATAGATGGCTCTTGTCAGCCGTTCATCGAGAGCAGGAACTCCTCGTTGGAGTGGGTCTGCACCAGTCGGTCGCGGACGGTGTTCATGGCTTCGATGGGGTTCATCTCGGCAATAAACTTGCGGATAATCCACATACGGTTGAGCGTGGTTTGGTCTTGCAGCAGGTCGTCGCGGCGTGTCGAGCTTTGTACGAGGTTGACAGCGGGGTAGACGCGCTTGTTGGCCAGCATACGGTCGAGCTGGAGCTCGGAGTTGCCGGTACCCTTGAACTCTTCGAAGATGACCTCGTCCATCTTGCTGCCGGTGTCGGTCAGTGCGGTGGCGATGATGGTCAGCGAACCGCCGTTCTCAATGTTGCGGGCTGCACCGAAGAATCGCTTGGGCTTCTGCAGGGCGTTGGCGTCAACACCACCGGTGAGCACCTTGCCGCTGGCAGGGGCTACGGTGTTGTAGGCACGTGCCAGACGGGTGATAGAGTCGAGGAAGATGACGACGTCGTGTCCGCACTCAACCATGCGCTTGGCTTTCTCGAGCACGATGCCTGCAATCTTGACGTGGCGGTCGGCGGGCTCGTCGAAGGTGGAGGCGACGACCTCGGCATTGACGGTGCGGGCCATGTCGGTCACCTCCTCAGGGCGCTCGTCGATGAGCAGCATCATGATGTATGCCTCGGGGTG
>DEWO01000156.1:1303-9741 GCA_002363695.1 Prevotella sp. UBA3208 | reverse complement strand
TTCATGAGGATGGTCTTACCGGTCTTGGGCTGTGCCACGATGAGTGCACGCTGTCCCTTTCCGATGGGCGAGAAGAGGTCAACGATGCGCACCGAGGGATTGGTGGTGGCAGGGTCGCCGCAGAGGGTGAACTTCTCTTCGGGAAAGAGGGGAGTCAGGTGCTCGAAGGCTACGCGGTCGCGCACTTCCTGTGGGTTGCGTCCGTTGATGGAGTTGATATTGCTCAGCGCAAAGTACTTCTCGTTGTCGTGGGGCGGACGTACGGTGCACTCCACGACGTCGCCGGTCTTCAGTCCGTAGCGTTTGATTTGCTGTACGTTGACATAGACGTCGTCGGGTGACGAGAGGTAGTTGTAGTCCGAAGAGCGCAGGAATCCGTATCCGTCCTGAAGGATTTCGAGCACGCCGTTGGCGGTGATGAGGTCGGAGAAGTCGAACTCGGTGCGGTTGCGTCCGAAGTCGTTGCGTGCGGGAGTCGCCTTAGGCTCCTGCACCTGCTGCTGTGCCATGGGGCGGTCGAAGATGTCGAGCGAGGGGATGGCAGCCTGGTCTTCTACAGGCAGGTCAACCGTCGTGATGAAGTCAGTGCCGTCGCCGGGGTCACCTTCCCACACACCGTCGGCAGTGTCGTTGGTGTTCAGCTTCTTCTGCAGCTGGCTGATCTGCTCCGGCTTGATGTCCTCTGAGGGTGTCGCATCTTCTGCTGTTGCTTCAGGAACGCTCTGATCGGCCTTGACCTCCTCGGCCTCCGTAGCCGGTTGCCCGTCTGTGGCAGCCTGTTTGGCGGCTTCGGCTGCTGCCAGCTCCTCCAGTTCCTTCTTCGACTTGCGTCCGCGCTTCTTGGGGGCGGGCTTCTCAGCCTCGGCAGCCGGTTGGGCTACGGGTTCTTCTGCATTGTTCTCTGCTACGCTGTTCTCTTCTGCAGCAGCCTGCTCTGAGGCTTCCTGCTCGGCAAAGAGGTCGTCGAGCGACGGTTTCTTGGCCGCCTTGCCCTTCTTGGGCTTGGCGTCCAGGTTCTCGCCTTCGCTGCCGCTGACGGTGTAGACCTTGTTGTTGTCTTTGGCAATACGTGTGCGTTTGCGTTTTGGGGTGGGCACTCCTGCTGCCGAGTTTTCGGCGGCTTTGTCCAGAATGGCGTAGACGACCGCTTCGAGTTCATCGTTCTGCGACACCTTGACACCCAGTTCACCGGCTATCTCCATGAGTTCGGGGATAGGAAGTTTTTCAAGTTCTTCTTTCGTGTACATATAATATACAGTAATTCGTTAATGATTCAATGTCGTGGATTAGCTGAAAACTATGGAAAGAATGCTTCAGGAAAGAAGCACGTTTTCTGTAATTCGGTTGCAAAGGTAATGATTTCCCGTGAAACAGCCAAATTTTAGGCTACTTATTTAGTTTTTTTATGGGTCACTCTCTGGAGGCGTTCTTCAAGGGAAAGGGCTGCAAAGGCTTTCCACCCAGTGCAGCCGTCGTTTTTGTCGCTGAGATAGTCGAGGTCGTGCATGTGGGCATAGGCTTCCATCTCGAAGGGGTTGAGCAGGTAGCCGGCGTTCCTGAGGTGCTTGCGGTAGCGACAGGCCTGAAGCCAGTAGACGAAGTAGCGCCAGTAGAAACAAAGCCACGAGTCGTGCGTGGAGCGTGCCTGGTAGAGGTGTATCATCTCGTGGTTCTTGATGGCGTCGAAACGGGTGTTCATGGCCTCCGCCTCCTCCTGGCTGTGGGTGATGATGTGGCCGAAGAACGTCAGCCCGTCGTAGCCCTTGCGAATCCAGAAGGGCAGGGCCACGGCCGGCATGTCCTTGGTGCGGCTGGGACGGACGGCCCGTACCAGCAGGGAGACAATCATGAGGGGATGGGGCTTCATTCCGGCTGTTCTGTATAGCGGGCCACGAAATCGTCCTCCGAGAGGATGGGAATGCCCAGCTGCTGGGCCTTCTTGTTCTTGCCGGAGGTGGAGGTGACGTCGTTGTTAATCAGAAACGAGGTGCTGCCACTGACGGCAGAGGCCACCTTGCCACCCTGCGACTCGATGTAGGCCTTCAGTTCGTTGCGGTTCTTGTAGTGACGGACGTCGCCCGTGATGACGAAGGTGAGTCCCTGGCAGAGGTCGCCCGACGGCACCGTGCTGGCAGCGACAATCTCCAGGTTGGTCACCAGTCTGTTGTATCGTTCCAGATTCTTTCGGTCGCGGAACCAGCGTACGAACTGTGCAGACTTCTCCGGTCCGATGCCCGGAACGTGGGCAAAGACGTCCTGCGGTTCCTGTGGGGCGGAGAAGAGGTCGAGCGGGGCAGCGTTGTCTCCTACAGCCTCGCTGACCAGCCGGTCCAGCGGATAAGCCGAGAGCAGCCGCTTGCAGACGTCCAGTCCGCAAAGGGGAATGTTGAGTGCATAGAGCAGCCTGTGCGCCTCGACCTTGCGCGAACGGTCAATGCTGTTCATGATGTTGGAAGCCGAGCGCTCGCCGAAGCCTTCCATCTTCGCCAGGTCGCGGATGTGGGTGCGCAACTGGTAGAGGTCGGCATACTCGCTGACCCATCCCAGATTGATGAACTTGGAGAGCGTCTGCTCAGAGATGCCGTCAATGTTCATGCCCTCCTTGGAGACAAAGCGTGCAAACTTCTTGAGCTGTTTGGCCGGGCAGTCGGCATTGGTGCAGTGCAGGGTCTTGGTGCCGCTGGCCTCGCTCTCGGTGATGACGGCAGGAGCGTGACAGACCGGACAGGAGTCGGGAACGGTGAACGTCCCCACGCCGGCTGTGACTTGGATGACCTTTGGGATGATTTTGTTGGCCTTGATGACACTCAGCCGGGTGCCCGGACCGCCAATGCCCAGACGCTCGCACTCGCTGATGTTGCACAGCGAGGCACGCTTGACGGTGGTGCCCTCCAGTTCAACGGGTTCAAAGATGGCTACGGGCGAGATGGTGCTGGCAGCGCACGACCACTCAATCTCCTTCAGCGTCGTCTGGGCCGACTCGTCCTGCCACTTGAAGGCCAGTCCGGCACGGGTGGCGTGGTGGCCTGTGACGCTGCCCGTCTGGGCATAAGCCGTATCGTCGTAACAAACCACCAAGCCGTCGACGGGGAAGGGATTCTGCTTGGAGGTCACCTTCTGGGTGAAGGCGTCAATGCCGCTGCCAACAGCTGTTGCGTCCGGGTGGTCAATATACTGTCGCTCGACGGTGTTGAACCCTTGCTGGTCGAGCCACTGCATACGCTCGCCCCAGGAGTTGATGTCTTGGTCGGTATGTACGAGTGTGAAGGGAATCCAGCGTATGTGGCGGTCCATGATGTCCTGAGGGTCCTTGACGCTGAGCGAGCCCGACGCCAGGTTGCGCGGGTTGGCATAGTCCTCGCCGCTCTCCATGAGGTAGCGCTCGAAATCGTCGTACGAGATGACGGCCTCGCCGCGAATGACCACATGGCCTCGGTCGCTGATGGTTGCCGGAATGCCGCTGATGGCCTTGTGCAGATGGGTGATGTTGGTGCCGATGTGCCCATTGCCGCGAGTGACAATCTTCGACAGCTTCCCGTCGTCGTAGGTGACGACCAGGGTCAGTCCGTCGAGTTTCCAGGAAATCCAGATGGGGCGTTCCTCGGCCCATTTCACCAGCTCTTCGGGCTGCTTGGTCTTGGCCAGCGAGAGTGCGGCGTATTCGTGCTCTTCCTTCTGGCCCTGGGTGGTGTCCTCGCTGACCTTCTGGGTTGGCGAGTCGGGGAGGGTGGTGCCTGTCTCCGTCTCCAGCCGCTTGAGTTCGTCGAAGCGCTGGTCCCACTCGTAGTCTGTCATACGTTCCGCACGCCCGTTGTAATAGGCGTCTGAGGCATCGTTCAACTCACGGATGAGTTGCTGCATTCGTAGTATCTTATCTTCCGGCATAGTAACATTGATTTAATGGTGCAAAAGTACGAAGAAAAGGGCGATAAACCAAATTTAGCGCCAAAATATTTGGCCGATGGAAAAATAATCCGTAATTTTGCAGAGTTTTTTAAAACTAAACCGAAGTAGTCATGCAGAAAATGTTTTTTGAACTCATACAGGTATCGCTCGGACAACTTGACTGTCTGGACCGTGCCCCTTCCGAAGGGGAGTGGGAGATGTTGCACGAATGGTCGAAGAAGCACGGACTGACGGCCCTGTGCTATCAGGGTGTCGTCAAATTGTTCGAGTTCGGGTTGCGGGCTCCCCAAGACCTGAGCATTGACTGGATGGCAGAAGCTGAAGAGGAGGAAACAGGAGAGAATGAGGCTCAGCAGATTCCGGCCGTCAGCCACCCGCTGCGCCGTATGCTGGTGGACCGCTGGCTGTCGCGCAACGGAGCCTCGCTGACCGAAAAGGCTGGCGAACGGCGTCAGTATGTGCCTTCGGCTCGTCTTGTCCTGCTGCTCTTGCAGGCTTTTGAGGATTTCCATGCCGGCACGCTGACCTTGAAACCCGTGGTAGACTGCTTCACGTTGTTGCAGGAGCATGGAGACTCGCTGGGGAAGTTCCGTGACGGTTCGTCGGTTCCCCAGATGCTGCAGACGTTTGGCATCTGGCACTTCTCGCAGGCCATGATGTGGGCAGCCCAACAGGTGTGCCTGTTTTCTGCTGACAAGATGCCGGTAACTCCCAAGACGGCAACAGGACGCTTCCTGCTGGAAGAACTGACGGGCGGCAAAAAAAACTGGAAAATCCGCCTCAAGAACCGCATCAGGAAATTCCTGATGTTTTAAGTAGCGTATATATAATATAGATGATATCTGTAGAATCACTGCATGTAGAATTTGGCGTGAAGCCTTTGTTCACTGACGCAAGTTTCGTGGTGAACGACAGGGACCGTATAGCCCTGGTAGGCAAGAACGGCGCCGGAAAATCTACGTTGTTAAAAATACTGTGTGGGAAGCAGCAGCCCACAAGCGGTACCGTCAGTGTACCCCACGACACCACCATAGGCTATCTGCCCCAGGTGATGGTGCTGCAGGATGACACTACCGTACGCCAGGAGGCTCAGAAGGCTTTTGCCGACGTGGCGAAGATGAAGGAGCGTATTGACGCGCTGAACCGTCAGCTGAGCGAGCGTACGGACTACGAGAGCGAAGACTATATGGCGCTGGTAGAGCGCTTTACGCAGGAACACGAGCGCTACCAGATGATGGGTGCCGAGGGCTGCGAGGCAGAGCTGGAGCGTACGCTCGTCGGCCTGGGCTTCAGCCGTACTGACTTTGACCGTCCGACCAGTGAGTTCTCGGGCGGCTGGCGTATGCGTATAGAGCTGGCCAAAATCCTGTTGCAGAAACCCGACGTGCTGTTGCTGGACGAGCCCACAAACCATCTGGACATCGAGTCCATACAGTGGCTGGAGCAGTTTCTCGCCCAGTCGTCAAGTGCCGTGGTGCTGGTCAGTCACGACCGGGCGTTCATCAATAACGTGTCGAACCGTACGCTGGAAATCTCGTGCGGCCGAATAGTAGACTACAAGGTCAAGTACAATGAGTATGTCGTGCTGCGGCAGGAACGTCGCGAACAGCAGCTGCGAGCCTATGAGAACCAGCAGAAAGAGATGGCCGATATGCGCCAGTTCATAGAGCGTTTCCGCTATCAGGCCACCAAGGCCGTGCAGGTGCAACAGAAAATCAAGCAGCTGGAGAAGATGGTACCCATAGAAGTGGACGAGGTGGACAACTCGGCCATGCACCTGAAGTTCCCTCCCTGTCTTCGCTCGGGTGACTATCCTGTCATCTGTGAGGACGTCCGGAAAGACTATGGTGCCCACAGGGTTTTCGACCAGGTAACGCTGACCATCAAGCGCGGCGAGAAAGTGGCCTTTGTGGGAAAGAACGGCGAAGGAAAGTCAACGCTGGTGAAATGTATCATGGGCGAGATACCCTTTGACGGTCACCTGAAGATAGGCCACAATGTGCAGATAGGCTATTTTGCCCAGAATCAGGCACAGCTGTTGGACGAGAGCCTGACGGTGTTCCAGACCATAGACCATGTGGCCAAAGGGGAGATTCGCCTGCGCATCAATGACATTCTGGGAGCCTTTATGTTCGGAGGTGAAGCCTCGGATAAGAAGGTGAAGGTGCTGAGTGGCGGTGAGCGGAGCCGGCTGGCCATGATACGCCTGTTGCTGGAGCCCGTCAACCTGCTGATTCTCGACGAGCCGACAAATCATCTGGACATGGCGTCAAAGGATGTGCTGAAGGAGGCCATCCGTGCTTTCGACGGAACGGCCATCATCGTCTCGCACGACCGCGAGTTCCTGGACGGGCTGGTCAGCAAGGTGTATGAATTCGGAGGAGGCAGGGTCCTCGAACATCTCGGCGGCATTTATGATTTCCTGCAGTCTAAGAATCTGACCGACCTCTCCCAGTTGCAGAGTGCTCAGAATACCCAGAGTGCTCAGAAAACTCAGAACAATCAGAGTACTCCAAGTACTCCGAAGCCCCAGAGCTATGCCGAGCACAAGGAGAAGCAAAAGCAATTGCGCAAAGCAGAGAAAGCGGTAGAGGAGTCGGAGCGTAAGATCAACGACATGGAACGCCGCCTGAAAGAACTCGACGACCTGTTGATGAAGCCTGAAAACGCTTCGAACATGGAGTTTGTGACAGAGTACACTACGACCAAGAAGTCGCTGGACGAAGAAGTGGAACGGTGGGAGAAACTCTCAGAAGAACTGGAACAATTATCGACTCATTAAAACAATAAAACATGAAAAAGCTTTTAACGATGATGGTATCAGCTACGATGGCCATTACAGCATCAGCACAATTGCGGTCGGGTATCAGTCTTAACGACCTTGATACCAGTGTACGGCCTGCAGACGACTTCTATCAGTATGCCTGCGGTGGCTGGATGAAGAACAACCCGCTGCCTGCAGCCTATTCGCGCTATGGCAGTTTCGACCGTCTGGCCGAGGACAACAACAAGCGTATCAACGGTATCCTGAAGGAACTGCTGGAGAACAGCTACCCGAAGGGCTCTGTTGAGCAGAAACTGAGCGACCTCTACAAACTGGCTATGGACTCCGCACGCAGGGAAAAGGACGGACTGGCTCCTGTAATGCCCCTGCTGAAGAAACTGGATGCTGCCAAAAACAAGGAGCAACTGTTTAAGATACAGTTGGAGATGGCTCCCTACGGTGAAGAGGAGTTCTTTAACTCCTACATTGGCGCAGACGAGAAGAACGCTACGCAGAATATCCTGAACATCAGCCAGGGCGGACTTACGCTGGGCCAGAAAGACTACTACGTGGAAAACGACGAGGCCACCGTCAAGATTCGTAAGGCCTACCAGCAGTATATCGTCAATATGTTCCAACTCTTCGGCTACAAGAAAGGTGCGGCAGAGAAGAAGATGAAGAACATCATGAAGATTGAGACGGCATTGGCTAAGGTGTCTAAGTCGAGAACCGAGCTGCGCGACCCCATTGCCAATTACAACAAGATGACACTGACGGAGTTCAACACGCGCTATCCGCACTTCCAACTGGAAAAGCAGGCTAATGCCGCAGGCATCAAAAGCGAGCATATCCAGGAAATGATTGTCGGACAGCCGGCATTCATGGAGGCTGCTGACAAGATTTTTGCAGCGATGACTGCAGCAGAATACCGTGATGTGATGGAGTGGGGCATCATAGACAATGCTTCCGGTATCCTGAACGATGCTGCGCGTGCTACGGCTTTTGAATTCTATGGCAAGGTGCTCTCTGGTCGCAAGGAAGATCATCCGCTGTGGCGTCGTGCCACCAATCAGGTGCAGGGCGTCATGGGTGAGGCTCTTGGAAGAATCTATGTCCAGAAGTACTTCCCGGCATCCTCGAAGGAGCGCATGAAGACACTGGTGGATAATCTGAAAGTGGCCTTGGGTGAGCGTATTGCTGCCCAGGACTGGATGGATGATTCGACCAAAGTCAATGCCCTGCTGAAGTTGAATACGTTCTATGTCAAGATAGGATATCCTGACCGTTGGAAGGATTTGTCGCGCTTGACAATAGATGCGAAAAAAACTTACTATGAGAATATGCGTGAGTGTCGCCGCTGGCAGTTGGAATGGTATATAGACCATACGGCTGGAAAACCTGTTGACCGGGACGACTGGTACATGACTCCACAGACGGTCAACGCTTACTATAATCCTACCACGAACGAAATCTGCTTCCCTGCTGGTATATTGCAAGTTCCGTTCTTTGACCCGACGGCTGACGATGCTTTTAACTATGGTGCTATCGGTGTCGTAATCGGTCATGAGATGACTCACGGATTTGACGACCAGGGACGTCGCTATGACAAGGATGGAAATATGCACGACTGGTGGAAGGAAAGTGATGGAAAAAACTTTATAGAACGTACGGACAAATATGCTGATTTCTTCTCCAAGATTAAGGTGCTGCCTGACCTGAATGCCAACGGTCGTCTGACGCTGGGCGAGAACCTCGCTGATCATGGTGG
>DEWO01000156.1:0-1181 GCA_002363695.1 Prevotella sp. UBA3208 | reverse complement strand
ACCGCTGACCAGCGTTTCTTCCTGGCCTATGCCGGTGTGTGGGCAGGAAACGTCACGGAGGCTGAGATTCGCAACCGTACCAAGAGCGATCCTCACTCGCTGGGCCGCTGGCGTGTGAACGGCGCCTTGCCGCACATTGATATGTGGTACGATGCTTTCGGAGTGAAAGAAGGTGATAAAATGTTCATTCCCAAGTCCGAAAGATTGCCTTTGTGGTAAGAAAAGTAGCAAAAATACTAAAAAATGCCGTCGTAAATTTAAATTTACGGCGGTTTTTTCTTGTGTTTAAAATAATTTTGTTAACTTTGCAGAAATTATTATTACTGCAACAATATGAACAACGACGATAACCCTAACTACGAAAAGACGCAACGTACCATCCGTCCGCAGACCATGCAGAGGGAGGCTGTGCTTCAGCGTGAAGACCAGCCCATGCAGCAACAGCAGTTGCATCAGCAGGCTTCCGGCAAGGCATGTCCGTTTTGCGGAACCATTAACGAACCTGAAGCGATGTTCTGTTCTCAGTGTGGACAGCCTATCAATAAAGCAGCGTGTCCGCACTGTGGCGCTGAACTGGATCCCGATGCAGACTACTGCGAGGTTTGTCATCATTACATCAAGAAAGATGTCTGTTCCTTCTGCGGTGCCCGTTTGTCGGGCAACGAGGCTTATTGCCCTGAGTGCGGCAGCCCGCAGGGAGGTCTGGTGTGTCCTACTTGCCACTCGCTGAATGAGTTCGCCTTCTGTAAAAAGTGCGGTACGGCACTGACGGAAGAAGCCCGTATGCTGGTGAAGGAGTTGCAGCTGAATCCGGACTATCAGGAACTGGTAGAAATAGTTCAGGACTATTCAAAACTCGAAAATGCCTTGCCCTATAATTCTGAGCGTGACATTGTCCGCGAGCAAGCGAACATCAAACTGCGTGAACGAGTTCTGACTCTGTTGGCAAAGGACGAGGGTGTTGAGAATCCCGTCATTCCCAAGCTGGAGTCGAAGCGTATGACCAAGGAAGAGCTGGAAGAGCAAAAAGCAGCGAAAATCAAGATGCTTTCAGCTATTTTGGATAAGTTGGCCGTGCCAGTATTGGCCTCGCCAGCCAAGGCCCGCAACTATGCAATGGCCAGCAAACCTGTAGGCGTGCGTTTGGCATGGGTGTGCAACTATAAACACGCCATGCACAG
>DEWO01000168.1:4799-13081 GCA_002363695.1 Prevotella sp. UBA3208 | reverse complement strand
TGCCTTGGTTGAAGATACTCCTGTCAATTGTAAACGTTTGCGGATGAAAATGGGCTGTAATTGGCTTGTTTCTCTATATTTTGCCGTATCTTTGCATGTGAATATCTAAAAACAGCGACTAATTGGATTCAAAAAAATGAAGAAACTATTCTTGTCGGGGATGCTTTGTCTGTCAATGGTGACCATGGCTGACAACATACAGAAGATTGATGTATCGAAGGTGTCGAAGGTTACTTTCGAGGGAGACAACGTCATCATTACCTACAACGACGGGACGGCGACTGCCACGGCAGACATGGCTACGGTGGTGCTGGACTTCACGATTGTTACGGGGATTGATGAGCGTCTGGCGCTGACGAGAAAAGAGGGTCTTGAGGGCAAGGCCGTCTATAATCTGAAGGGGCAGCAGGTGGGCAATAGTGCTGGCCGGCTGGCGAAGGGTGTGTATATCATTGACGGCAAAAAGGTAATTATCAAATAAAAAGGTGAAACGATGAAAAGACTGACATCTATATATGCGCTGACGGCGCTGATGATGGGCTTGGGACAGAGCGTTCTGGCTCAGGGCCCGGACTTCTCGACAGCTGCCAACACGGCAAAGAACCAGGCTGTGCTGACCCTGAAGGACGGCTCGCAGAAATACTATGACACGGAGAGCGTCACCAGCATTGACTTTGCCAACAACGGTGCCGATGTCACCGTCAACCAGGCGGCAGGCAGCTACACGTTCAAGAACCAGGTGCAGGGCGTCGGCTTCAACAAGGTTGTCAAGGGTGTCGTTCAGGTGAACGAAGCCAAAGGATGGCTGGAGTCGGCCTATGTGAAGTTCGGGAAGCTGGATGGAGCCAAGAGTTATCATGTCTACGTGAAAGGCGGGTCCTTCAGCGACTATACGAAGCGAGATGACCAGCTGGTGCGCGACTACGGAACGTACGGACGTGCCGATGTGGTAGGTCTGAAGGCCGGTTCCTACCAGTTGAAGGTGGTGGCAGTCAATGGCAGCGGACAGGAAGTGCCCGCCACAGCCACAGAAACCGACGTCTTGGAGGTCAGGAACTACAACCGCGAGGGCTTTGCACACTACAACGCAACTGAGGGTATCGGTGCCTATAACAACGACGGAACGCTGAAAACGGGCGCCCGTGTCATCTATGTGACCAAGAACAATGCCAAGACCGTTCAGCTGAGCATGAATGCCGGCAAGGGCGAGGAGACGCGCACTGGTATCCAGGATATTATCCAAGCATACGAGAAAGGTCTGGAGACACGACCTTTGGCCGTCCGTATTATCGGACAGTTGAAGGCAAGCGACCTCGACTATCTGGGAAGTTCTGCTATCGGTCTGCAGGTGAAAGGTAAGGGTCAGCATATGAACCTGACCATCGAGGGTATTGGCAGCGATGCTACACTGCATGGTTTAGGCGTGCTCTGTCGCAACTGCCAATATGTAGAGTTGCGCAACTTTGCCGTCATGATGCATCCTGAGGATGGTATCAGTTTTGACACCGACAATGAGCACCTATGGGGACATCATCTTGACATCTTCTACGGACAAAACAAGGGTGGCGACAAGTCGAAGGGTGACGGTTCGTTCGATGTGAAAGGCACGTTCTACTGCACCGTCAGCGATAACCACTTCTGGGATGCCGGCAAGTGCAACCTCAACTCAAACGGCGACGAGGTAGACTACGTGACCTATCGCCACAATTGGTACGACCACTCTGACTCACGTCATCCCCGTGTACGCATGTCCAAGCATCTGCATGTTTACAACAACTACTACGACGGCAACTCGAAGTATGGCGTAGGCTCTACCACCGGCTCGTGCATCTTCGTCGAGAAAAACTACTTCCGCAATTGTAAATATCCCATGCTCATCTCTCGACAGGGCTCAGACGTCCACAATGGCGTAGGCTCATCAGAGGATACCAAGGGAACATTCTCGAAAGAAGACGGAGGCATTATCAAGGCTTTCGACAACTATATGACAGGTCAGAACAGTTTCGAACCCTACGTAGCAGGCGATGCGCTCTACAGCAAGCACTTCGATGCATACGTTGTTACTAACCGCAATGATCAGGTGCCTGCCGAGGTCGTTACACTGCAGGGTGGTACCAACTACAACAACTTCGATACAGCCAGCGACTTCTACAGCTACACACCCCATGCCGCTGCTGACGTTCCGGCCATCGTCACTGGTTTCTATGGTGCCGGACGTTGTGAGCATGGTGACTTCCAGTGGACATTCAATAATAGTACAGAAGACAAAAACGCTGAAGTGATTACACCCCTATCAAACAGTCTGAAGGACTATAACACCTCGCTGGTAGGCATCTTCGGTGAAGACCACGCAGAAAGCGGTAGCGAGGGCGGCAATGAACAAGGTGGCGGCAACGAGCAAGGCGAACAAGGCGGTACGACTCCGGCTCCCGAGGGCATCATTACGTGCTCATTCAACAAGAGCGGTGTTCCCTCGAATACTTTCTTCACCGTCAGCGGAACTGGTTCAAACAGCAAGGGCACAGCCACCGTTGACGGAGTGGAGTATAAAACCTGCCTGAAGCTGGAGAGCGCAACATCTATCAAGTTCACATTGCCGGGCAAATACAAGATGACACTCTACTTCGGCAGTCAGGATACCAATTACACGATAAAGATTGACGGCAAAAAGCAGACAGGAGCCAACGGTGTGCTGGAGGCTACGCTGGAGGCCGGCGATTATGAGCTGACCAAGGCTGACTCAGGAAATTTGTTCTTTATCAAGTTGGAACCCATAGAATAATATACACTACAACAAACTAACTACTAAACAAATCGGAGGCGGGCCGGACGTGATGTCCAGCCCGCTTTAATATGTGTACGATGGGGGAAATAGTTTCTCTGTTATTTTATCAGGTATTTCTTTCCGTTGCGGATGTAAAGCCCACGAGTGGGGTTGGTGACCCGCTGGCCGGCGAGGTTGAAGATGGGCGGCTCCTTCTCTCCGTCATCCCATCTCTTAGTGTCTCCATCTCTTACCGTCTCCATTTCCTCAATCCCTGTCGGGTCTCCCACCTGAAGATAGATGATGCCATTGCTTTCAGTGATGCTGTTCAGCGCGAAGCCTATGGATTTAGTATCCGTGGCTCCCACATAGAAGCAGTAGTTAGGCAGTTGCATGTCGTCGGTGAGTGTAGTGACATTCTGGGTACCCGGAAAAGTGGAGGCAGCTATGCTGGCTCTCCATTCGTCACTGGTGTATGGATTGTTGGGATTGCTGGTGGTCTTGCGCAGGTTTTTATTGATGAGCGTACCGCCAGCAGGAACCACGGCTACGGACGGTCTGCCAGGGTTGTTGTTGGGAGTATCCCCCATATTGACGGTGGTGTAGGGATAGGCGACATGGTAAACCAGCAGGCCGTGACCACGGGCATGTTTGTTGAGGCCACGTTGCTGGATGTTCTCCAGCACGATGTAGTCACGGTCATTGTCAGGATTGACTATCTTGTAGCTTTTGCCACCTTCGTCCAAGGGAGTGAGGTCGGTTATTTGACTGGCATCCGTCATGGGCTGAATGGTGCTCCATCCCATGACCTCCTGTTCCCAGGCCGTATAGAGGCTGGGGGCAAAGCCGTTGTTGTTGTAGCAGCCGTAGTCCATGATGTCCCATGACTCCATGTCCTGATTGTTGACGTAGCCATTAGAGGTGGTGGCATAGAGGTCGGGCAGTCCCATGCAGTGTGACATTTCGTGGATGAAGACTCCCGTGCCGTTGATGTAATTGGAATAGTCACTGGTGGGGTGGAACTTCTCACAGCTGCAATTGAAGAAGCTGGTCGTATATTCGTCATTGATGTTGATGCCTTGGTAGCCGGCTTTAGCCCAAATAGTATTGTCGGCACCTCCCTGGTTCTCGCCGTACCCTGCGTATATGACACATATCAGCTCAACGTGCTTGTCGCCGTTATTGTCGTAGACGCTCCAATCGGATACCAGATTTTCTTCTTTAACCTTGGCTAAAGCATCGCTACAGAATTCGGCGAAACGGTCATTGTTACTGCCGCTTTTTGCTCCACCATAGTATTCCATATTTTGGGGTAGGGTAACAGGGCCGACTATGTCGAACTGCGGTGAAAACTTGCCATGGCTGCTCGTCTGGAAATACTGGCGGACACTGGCTATGTTGTATTGGTTTTGGTTGCCCAGGTCTTCCTGTGTGTCGCCATTCAACATCTGGTTGAAGGCTTTTTGAGGCTCGTTGACAGTAAACTGGACGTCCTGATACTGAGCCAGGATACACAGGATGCGTACATCCCCTTGATGGGGCAGGTAAAAACGGCTAGAGCCAATATTCATAGCCCTGCGAAGAGCTTGCTGGCCTTTTTCGTGGAACAGTTCGTAGCGAGAAACCTGACTGGCTATGAGTTCTTGTTCCTGACTGCTGCGCTGGTGAATTTCGTGAGCCAGTACATCGGTGGCTTCCAATGCCCCGTCTGTGTTAATGCGGGCTATAAAGTAGCCATGACCGGTGTTGACCACCAGTGTGCCGTCAGTGGTGACCGTCCAGCAGTGGTGTTCGTCACCGAATTGTTCAACAGTGAGTGTGGTACCGTCAGGCTGTGTGACGGTGATGGGCATACGCAGTGCCGGGGCTGCCTCGACGAAGAGGACAACCATGCATATCGCTATCAGTGTAACCAGTTTTTTCATCTTGTTATGCTAAGTCGGCTACAAAATTACAAAAAAAAAAGTTCTTTTCCAAAGAAAAGTGTAGGGTTGTAATTATAGTTCACAATTATTTGTTACCTTTGTGCACATGAAACCAAAATGGATGTTTCTCGTGGCGCTGATAGTGTTGTTGGCTGCTTGTGGTCGCAAGCGGCCTCAGCACACGTTTACTCATGAGATGCTGTTGCCCATGACACCTGTCAAAAACCAGGGTAAGACAGAACTGTGTTGGGCCTATGCCATGCTGGCCACCATTGAGACGGAACACATCCTGCGGGGCGACTCGGTAAACCTCTCCCCCGTCTACATTGGGCGTATGCTGAAAGATTACCAGCAGAAGTCGCTCACCTCTAAGAATAGTCAACGCGCCATGTGTCAGACGCTGCTCAACATGATAGGGCGGTATGGCATGGTGGGCTATGATGTGATGCCTGACGACGCGACACCTGATTTCCCAATACCACAATGGGTCTTTATGTTTGGGGCTCGCTATACGCCACAGGAGTTTGCCCATTCGGTGTGTGCGCCTGATGAATATCTGTCGCTGACCTGCTGGCCAGACTCTCCTTATTATAATAAGGTGGAAGTGCCGGTGCCCGACAACTGGGAGCACAACCGTTTGTTGAACGTTCCCTTAGACACACTGAAGGCGCATGTCGACCGGGCACTGCGCCATCGTCATCCAGTCTGCTGGGAGAGCCGTGGACACGCAATGGAGGTGGTCGGACTGGCGAAGGATGAGGCTCAACGGCCCTACTATGTGATGAAGAACTCGTGGGGTACAGACGGTCCGCACGAAGGACTGGTATATATGTCGGCCCGAAAGATGTGGAAGGATGTGATTGCCATTTACATGACTAAAACTGCATACGAACAATGAAGACAGAAGGTTATAAGGTACAGGAGTACCATGGCCCGGTGAAACGCTACTGCCAGACCATGGACTTGCGCGACAATCCGGAGTTAATCAAGAAGTACAAGGAGGCCCACGACCGTGAGCACTTCTGGGACGAGATCAAGCAGGGTATCCGTTCGGTAGGCATCCTGGAGATGGAGATATACATCCTCGGTACTCGGTTGTTTATGATTGTCGAGACACCGCTTGACTTCGACTGGGACACGGCCATGGCCCGTCTGGCCACCTTACCCCGACAGGAAGAGTGGGAGGCATATGTGGCCCAGTTCCAGCAATGCAACGAAAACGCCACTTCCGATGAGAAGTGGCGTATGATGGAACGTATGTTCTATCTATATTAAGAGGTGAGAGGCTTCATTTATTCAGTCTCCAGGTGACACCGTCCTTGGTGTCCTTGACTTCAAAGCCGGCAGCTGCCAGCTCGTCACGAATCTTGTCCGAGGTGGCCCAGTCCTTGTCGGCCTTGGCTTTGGCACGTAGTTCCAGCACCATGTCCATGACCTTTCCGAAGGCTTCCTCACGGGCGGCATTACCGCCAGCTGAGCGTTGAGTGTTAAGCGTTGAAAGGCCCAGGATGTCCTCGGTGAAGAGGTGCATCACCTCTTTCAGCTCCTTTAGGCAGTCAGCACAGATGGTGGCCTTGTGGTCTACCAGTTTATTGATGACGGTACAAGCCTCGAAGAGGTGGCTGATGACCTGTGGGGTGGCAAAGTCGTCGTTCATGGCGTCATAGCACTGCTGGCGCAGGTTCTTGACCACCTTCTCGGTCTCGGCATCACACTGTGCGGAAACGGTGATGCGCTCTAGGTCGCTGATGGCATTCATCAGCTTCTCCAGTCCCTTCTCGGCTGCCTGCAGGGCTTCGTTCGAGAAGTCTACGGTGCCACGATAGTGGGCGGAGAGGATGAAAAAGCGGATGGTCATGGGCGAGTAGGCCTTCTCCAGCTTCTCGTGGTTGCCGGTGAAGAACTGCTCCAGTGTGATGAAGTTGCCCAGTGACTTACCCATCTTCTGACCGTTGATGGTAATCATGTTGTTGTGCATCCAGTATTTGACGGCAGGATGACCCATAGAAGCAGTAGCCTGTGCTATCTCACACTCGTGGTGAGGGAACACCAGGTCCATGCCGCCACCATGTATGTCGAACATCTCACCCAGATACTTGCGGCCCATAGCCGTACACTCACAGTGCCAGCCTGGGAAGCCGTCGCTCCACTTCGACGGCCAGCGCATGATGTGCTCGGGCTGAGCCTTCTTCCACAGGGCAAAGTCGGCCTGATTGTGCTTCTCCCCTACTCCAGCCAGTTCGCGGCTTTCGTCTTTGATATTCTCCAGTGAGCGGCCACTCAGAATACCGTACTTATACTGCTTGTTATAGGCCTCGATATCGAAGTAGATAGAGCCGTTCGACTCATAGGCAAAGCCGTTGTTCAGAATTTGCTGTACCAACTGCTGCTGTTCGATGATATGACCAGTAGCGTGCGGCTCAATGGATGGGGGCAGTACGTTCAGTGCCTCCATGGCCTGATGATAGCGGTTGGTATAGTACTGCGCTATCTCCATCGGTTCCAGCTGTTCCAGACGGGCCTTCTTGGCTATCTTGTCCTCGCCCTCGTCGGCATCGTGCTCCAAGTGGCCTACGTCGGTAATGTTACGGACATAGCGCACCTTGTAGCCCAGATGTTTCAGATAACGGAACACCAGATCGAAGGTGATGGCTGGACGGGCGTGCCCCAAATGGGGGTCGCCATAGACGGTTGGCCCACAGACATACATGCCCACATTGGGTGCATGAAGTGGCTCGAAGCGTTCCTTCTGCCGAGTCAGCGTATTATATATGACTAACTTTGATTCCATAACTATGAACTATGAACTATGAACTATTTCACGTACTCTGCAAAGTCAGTCAGCCTCATGTCGCCCTTGCGAGCCAGCGTGTCGTGCATAGCGAAGGCAGCAGGCAGGTTGTGACGGGTCTGACCCATCTTTGAAATCTTCAGGTAGTCCCACAGCAACTGTTTGTAGTCGGGGTGGGCGCAGTTCTCGATAATCAGTTCGGCACGCTGTGCGGGTGACTTGCCGCGCAGGTCGGCAATACCCTGTTCGGTGACGATGATGTTGACATCATGCTCCGACGAGTCCTGATGGCTGACGAAGGGCACGATTGACGAAATGACACCACCCTTGGCCACCGACGGGCAGGTGAAGATAGAAAGGTATGCATTGCGGATGAAGTCACCAGAGCCACCGATACCGTTCATCATCTTCGTACCGCTGATGTGGGTGGAGTTCACATTACCATAGAGGTCGGCCTCAATAGCCGTATTGATGGCTATCACACCTAAGCGGCGGATGATTTCCGGTGAGTTTGAAATCTCACTCTGGCGCAGCGTCAGGTGCTGCTTCATGTAGTCCATGTTGTCATAGACCTGCATCAGACACTCGTTCGAGACTGTTAGCGAGCAGGCTGAAGCGTCCTTCACACGACCCGTGAGCATCATCTCGATGACCGAGTTCTGAATCACCTCGGTATAGATGTTGAAGTCGGGCACGTGCTTGTCCTCTCCCAGTGCTCCGAGGATGGCATTGGCCGTTGAGCCCACACCGCTCTGCAGGGGCAGGAACTCACGTGGTATACGGCCCTTGTGCATCTCCTCTA
>DEWO01000168.1:0-4616 GCA_002363695.1 Prevotella sp. UBA3208 | reverse complement strand
CCGATGCGGTCGCCTACATGCTCAATGGGGATAGCCTTGCGGTAGGGGGGATCCAATGGCTCATAGACGTCATGGATGAATTTGGCATTGGGGTTGTGGAACGAGTTCAGCTCCAGGATCACGTGCTTGGCCAGACGGGCAGCAGTGGGAGAAATACCACCGGCAGCAGTCAGATAGACATGATAGTCGTTACCAACCTCCTCGATGTCGCACACCTCCAGGATGGCCCAGTCCACATCACCGTAGAAACCATAGCGCAACTCCTGTGCCATGTGGCTCAGGTGCAGGTCGTTGTAGGGAATCTCACCCAGATTGACATGCTTGCGGAAGTCGGGGTTGGTGGTGTAGGGGGCACGGTACTTGATGGCCTGTGCGTTAGCCAGCACACCGTCAGTAGACTGACCGGTTGATGCACCCGTGAAGATTCCTACCTTGAACTCGCGGCCGGCAGCATGCTCTGCTTCTGCCTTCACAGCCAGTTCCTTTGTTGTTGCCTTGGCCACACCAGCCGGTGTAAAACCACTCATGGCGATGTTGTCGCCATTCTTAATCAGTGCTGCAGCCTCGGCAGCAGTCATACGTGTATAAGCCATATTAATACTAAAATTTGCAAATTCGAGTGCAAAGGTAGTGCAAATCGGGCGAAATACCAAAGGAAAACACGATTTATTTTGAATTTGCTTTATCACAATTTGCGAATTAAAATGGCGTAGGCTCAACAGCCCACGCCATTTTTGTTGTTTTCCTTTTCTGCCATAAGTGTTGTTTAAAATCTTACTAACTCAAGTCTTTTTACCAATCCACTGAATTTCTCCTGAATCATGTCCTTTTGTTTTGCACTTGCCTTTGCAAGACCACTTTTGTACTTCCTCATGAGAGACGGATTGATGCCGAGACTCTTTGCTAACTCTGAAGCATTGATGAATGGGAAGCTCATAAAGAAAGCCGACATGTCATACTTGTACTCCACTTCGATGTCTTCTGAATACCATTCAGGATAGGTACCTTTTTTCTCTTTGTAATAGTCGGCCTGTTCCTTTATTTGTTCCGCAAAGTCCTTCTTTGCTTCTTCTTCTGTGAGTCCGTAACCTGTAACGGGAATCACATCTTCAAGTGCATAGATGCCGTAACCGCCGTCACTTGCCTTTTCTATAACACCGACTAAATTCTTGTTCATAATTAAAAATTGGTTTTGTTCACACGAGTTTAAATTAATTAATAAAAAAAGTTTGTCCCTATTCTCTCTGCTTTTTTAAAACCACTCCCAGACAGTTTATGGGGAGTAGGGTTGGACCAAGTCCTTTCATCTAAATTTGATTCCGGCATCCTTCAGCATTTTGTTTAAAGTACCCGTGGGAACTTCTTTTGAAGGGTGTCTGCCTACCGGGATGAAGTAATCGTAGTCCGGATGCACGTAATGTTCGTGCTTACTACCTCCATCTTTTTGCCATCCATGCTCCTCTAGGAGCTTATAAAATTCAGAGAATTTCATTTTTTATTTTTTTAATGACATTGCAAAGGTAACGTTTTTGTTCTAATCCACCAAACAATTTTAGAACAATTATGTTCCTTCTTTTGGATTTTTAACATTTCGGAGGAGTCAGGTGTCCTTTTTAGAATAGATATTAAATGTATTCCATCAGTACGTCCCAGACGGCGATGATGTGGCAGAGACTGCCGGCGAGGACGAAGAAGTGGAATACAGAATGCATATAGCGCTTTCTGTGGAGCGAGTAGAAGAGCGCGCCTGTGATATAGCAGACACCTTCGGCTATTATCCATATCACGGCAGCCGTGGAAACGGAGTCAATGAGGGGCTTGAAGGCAACGAGTATGGAGAGTCCCATGCCGACGAAACAGAAGGTCTCTACGTTGGAGTGCTCCTTCAGCCGGACAAAACTGATAACGGTGCCTGCAATGGCGCAAGCCCACACGAAGATGAACAGTCCCCAGCCCCAGTAGCCTTGGGTGCGCAGGGCAATCAGTGTCAGTGGGGAGTAGGAGCCTGCAATGTGCCAGTAGATGGCAGCATGGTCCCAACGGCGCAATCGCTCTTTCCAGACGGAACGACGGCCTACCAGGCCCTGCCCATGGGTGCGTTCATAAAGGGGGAGTGCGTGGTAGATGGTTGAGGCCACATAGGAGCCCAACATACCGAACAGGTAGAGGCATACGCCCAATCGTACCCATGGGTTCTCACCCTGGAAGGCCATGACCAGAAAGACTATGCCGAAAGCTACGCCCATGACGATGCCCCCCGCGTGGCTCCACGAGTTCCATAACTCTTCTTTGTGTGTATAACGGATGGGCATAATGGTTATTCGTATGGTAATATATACCCCAGCCTTACGGAATAGGGCTGGGGTATTTTCATAGAGGCATATAGTTGCTTACAGCAGATTCATGGTATCGGTAGCAATCATCAGCTCCTCGTCGGTGGGGATGACAACGACCTTGACCTTTGAATCGTCAGCAGAGATGATGGCTTCCTCGCCACGGATGTTGTTCTTCTGCTCGTCGAACTTAACACCCAGGAACTCCAAGCCCTTGCAGACCTCAGAACGCATACTGATCTGGTTCTCACCCACACCGGCAGTGAAGACAATGACGTCTACACCACCCATGGCAGCAGCATAGGCACCAATGTACTTCTTGATGCGATAGAAGTACATGTCCTGAGCCAACTGGGCACGTTTGTCACCAGACTTGGCAGCATTCTCTACGTCGCGCATATCGCTGGAACCACCAGTGATACCGGCAACACCGCTCTTCTTGTTGAGCAGGTTAGACATGCCGTCAGCGTCGAGACCGAGCTTCTTCTCGATGAAGGTCACAGCACCACCATCGATGTCGCCTGAGCGGGTTCCCATGACGAGACCCTCCAGCGGAGTGAGACCCATTGAGGTGTCCACACACTTGCCGTCAACCACAGCAGCAATGGAACCACCGTTACCTACGTGACAGGTAATGACCTTGGTACCCTCAGCCTTCATGCCCAGGAATTCCAGAGCGCGAGCGCTGACATAGCGGTGAGAGGTGCCGTGGAAACCATAGCGGCGTACACCATACTTCTCGTACAACTCATAGGGGATGGCATACATATAGGCCTTGGCTGGCATGGTCTGGTGGAAAGCGGTATCAAAGACACCAACCTGAGGCAGTCCGGGCATGAGTTCCTTCACGGCATTGACACCCTTCAGGTTGGCAGGGTTGTGCAGGGGAGCCAGGTCAGAGCACTCTTCGAAAGCCTTCAGCACCTCGTCGGTCAGGATGACTGACTTGTTGAACTTCTCGCCACCATGCACCATGCGGTGACCTACGGCATCAATCTCCTTCAGGTCCTTGATGACACCAATCTCGGGGTCGGTCAGCAGAGAGAAGATGAACTTCACACCCTCGGTATGCTCAGGGATGTCGTGCATAATCTGCTTTTTCTCACCATTAGCGAGTTTCACCTTAACAAAGGCACCATCCAAGCCTACGCGCTCGGCACCACCACTGGTCATCACACTCTTGTCGTCCATGTTGTACAGTGCGTACTTGATAGAGGACGAACCACAGTTTAATACTAATATCTTCATACTTGTCAATTATCTATTGTCAATTATTTCTTGGCGTCCATGGCCTGGCAGGCGGTGATGGCTACCATGTAGTAGATGTCGTCTACAGAACAACCGCGGGAAAGGTCGTTGACAGGACGTGCGATACCCTGCAGGATGGGGCCGATGGCAATGGCATCACCCAGACGCTGGACGAGCTTGTAACCAATGTTGCCTACCTCAAGGTTGGGGAATACGAGCACGTTAGCCTTGCCGGCAATGTCTGAGCCGGGAGCCTTCTTGGCACCCACAGAGGGAACCAAAGCGGCATCAGCCTGCAGTTCACCGTCAATCTTCAGGCTGGGATCAAGCTCCTTGGCCAGACGGGTAGCCTCAATGACCTTGTCGCAAACTTCATGCTTGGCAGAACCCTTAGTAGAGAAGCTCAGCATGGCCACACGGGGATCAGCAAAGCCTGCAACAGACTTGGCAGTCTGAGCGGTGCAGACAGCAATCTGAGACAGCTGGGCAGCGTCGGGCATCGGGGTTACAGCAACGTCACCAACGACAAGCACACCGTCCTCACCGTATTGCTTCTCCTTAGAGATGAGCAGAAGACCACCGCTGACGCAGGTGATGCCCGGAGAGCACTTAATAATCTGCAGGGCAGGACGCAGGGTGTCGCCGGTAGTTGACAGTGCACCACTAATCTGACCGTCAGCACCTTCGGTCTTGATAATCATGCAACCCAAATAGAGCGGATTCTTTATCAGTTTACGGGCTTCCTCAATGGTCATGCCCTTATTCTTGCGAATCTCGGCCAGCTTCTCAGCCAGTTCCTCACTCTTCTCATAGTTCTCAGGGTCAATCAAGATAGCCTTGTCAATATGGGTCAGCCCCTTCTCCTTTGCCAGAGCTGCTACCTTAGCAGGGTTACCAATCAGAATGATGTCTGCCATGTCCTCAGCCAACACACGGTCAGCTGCACAAAGTGTGCGCTCCTCTTCAGCTTCGGGGAGCACGATACGCTGCTTGTTTGCCTTAGCACGCGCTACGATTTGACTTAATAAATCCATA